>SKZG01000124.1 GCA_007127495.1 Planctomycetales bacterium | reverse complement strand
GCGGCTGCACGGCCAGGGGCGTGTTGGCGGGCACGCGGAAGCTGGCCGAGCCGTCGGGTTCGACGGGCACGGTGCCGTGGATGCGCCGCACGTCCCACGGGCCGTCGATGCCGATGTCGATGTGCCCGCCCATGCCCGGGTAGGCGTAATGCGGCTCGTACACCCGCAACTGCTTGACCGAGCCGCGCGGCACGCCTTCGAGCCCCGGGCCCAGGTACACGTCGGTCAGGTACACCAGCGCTTCGTCGCTGGCGGGGTCGACGCGGTCGGGAATGACCGGCGGGGTGGCGCGGCGGCGCAGCGGCACCGGCTGTAACAGAGCGTAGTCCGGCTCCTCGCGCAGCAGCATCATGTTGTCAAACGTGTCGACCAGGTAGATGCCCCACAGGGCGTCGGGGGTCGGCTTGGCGGCCACGAGGAAGTGCTTTTCGCTGAGCGGATACGGGTGGAGGAATTTCGGCCACGAATTATTGACCAGGTGATCGCGAATGATCGGCTCGACCTGCCGCCTGTGGCCGGGAATGCGCTGCACGGCGCCGTCGGCCTGGCGGCGGCCGCGGGCCGGGTCGAGGAGGACCAATTCGCCCATCCGCGGCACGCCGTGATGCCCCGACACAATGCCTGCCACCTTCGTCGGATGCCCCGGAATCGGCCGGGCGAAGAAGATCGAGTTCGGCCACATCGAGTTGCTGCCGTAGTACTCCATCTGGTTCGTGCCGTCCGGGTTCATGTGCATCAGCAGCCGCGTGAAGTAATGCGGCGAGTCGGAGTATTCCCAGCGGGTGAACAGCACGCGCCCGTTGTTCAGCACCGTGGGGCACCAGTTATGGTCCTGGTCGAAACAGAGCTGCCGGATGGTCGGCTCGCCGGGGTTCCTGGGGTTCGGGGTGAGCAGGAACAGGTTGGCCACCCAGTTGCCGCCGCCTACGCAGGGCACGCCTTGGAACACGCGGGTCGAGGCGAAAATGATCCGCCCGTCGGGCAGGTAGCAGGCGTCGTAGTTGTTCACGTCGGGATAGTGGCCGGGCGTGATCTGCCGGAGTTGCTTCCCGTCGACGCCGATCTCCCACACCTGCCAGCGGCCGTTTTCGTCGGGCATGGAAAAGAGCATCCGCCGGCCGTCGAAGTGCAGGTCGAGGTCGCCGACGAACTCCTCGTTTTCCGGGCGGAAGAGCGTTTCCAGTTTGCCGTTCAACTCCCGAAGCGAGAGCACGGCAATCTCGTTGTCGTACCCGCGCGAGGGCAGCGCACAATTGCCCTCCCAGTTCTGCGGCAGGCCTAGCTTAGGTGAATCGGCACTGCGGCGGACGACCAGCAGCTTCTGGAAGTCGAGCAGGGGGTTGGCCAACAGGGCGTCGCGCCGAAGCGACTCAGCGGCCGCCAGCACGTCGGAGACGCCACGGTCGGCGCCGCGCTCGCCGCGAGCGCGGGCCAGTTCCAGGTCGGTTATTTGCTCTTCCAACTCGGCTAGGCGGCGGAGGAAATCGCGCCCGCCGCGGTATCGGCCGCCGAACGTGCCGTCGAGGTCTTCGATAGCCAGCCGCAACGCGGCCAGGTTCACTTGGCGGAGTTCCTCCGGACGATGGCGGAAGCGGCAGACCTTCTCGAACAGGGCGAGCCAGCGCGGGTCGCCGGGCGGAACGTCGTCGCGGACGAGCTGCTCGAACTCAACGTGCAGCCCCTCGCCACCGGCGCCGCAACGCCTTAGGGCGCTTTCGATCATCTGCCGCTCGAGTTCCGCGTCGTCGCGCTCGGCGAACCACAGCAAATGGGCCCCCCGCGGCAGGTGCTCCTTGAGCCAGTTGCTACGGACTGGGAAGTCGGCCTCGAACCGGCTCCAGAGCGCCGCAACGGGGTCCACGCCGTCGACGGCGAAGTAGAACCCGTGCCCGCCGCCGCGGTTGTAAATCTTCAGCAGCAACGCATTCTCGCCCGGTTGCAGCGCGAGTGCGGCCTGGTCCTGGTTCGGGGCCGGGCCGCGGGCGACGTCGCGCGAAAGGACCTTCTCGCCGTTGAGCCATACGATCAGGCCGTCGTCGCTGCCCAGTCCGGCCTCAAGCTCCACGGCCGCCGGGGCGTGCACCGTGCGGAACAGATAAGTGGCGAAACCGTCCGGCGTGTTGGGCAACATGTGGACCTGCCCGTCGACGAACTCGGGCCGGCGATGCCACAGCGGATTGTCTTCATCGTCGGTGGACTCCAGGTCGACGCCCTCTTCGGGGAACAGAGGATCGTCGAAACCCTGGGCCTTCAGTTGGCCGGTGGCGTACCAGGGCCCCAGTTCCACGTCGCCGTCGGCCTGCCGGCCGAGTGCCTCGATGCGTGCGGCACACATGGATTCCATCCACGTTTCATGTGTTGTGTTTCGATTCGCGGCTGGTGCATCGGGTACGATCCCCGCAATGACAGCGGCAGAGCCCAGTAAAAGCACACGACAGAAGGCTCGAGGACGACGCATGGACAACTCCTCTGGATAGGCGGGTGGGATTGTGGTGAGGTTGAGGCGGGACGCCGGTCGAAAACGCGACCGGCTTCCAACTAGTGTAACACAAAGAGGCACTGCTTGCCAAGGGCTTCGGGAAGGTCGCTTGTTGTCAACCATTAGAAATGTCCCCTGTTTCGCGCCATTAGAAATGTCTCGTTGGTTTAGGGGGTGTCTAACGGCCAGGGGGCTTGGGCTGCGTAGCGGAGGCGAGCGCAGCG
>SKZG01000372.1 GCA_007127495.1 Planctomycetales bacterium | reverse complement strand
GACCGAGCCAGCCGACGAGGTGCAGCCAACCGACGAGGTGCAGCCAACCGACGAGGTGCAGCCAACCGACGAGGTGCAGCCGACCGACGAGGTGCAGCCAACCGACGAGGTGCAGCCAACCGACGACGTGGAGCCGGCGGATGAGATGGAGCCGGCGGATGAGGTCGAGCTGACCGACGCGCCCGAACCAACTCGCTCCTATATGCCGCTTTCCGAGGTGGAGGAGGAAATTCGTTTTCTGTTGGCGCGCCAAAAGGCAAGTGAGGCCATTGAGCCGCTGCTCCGGTCACTGAGCGTTCGCATGCAGCGATATCAGGACGAACTTACGTTGTATGAGGTAAAACGGATCGACGATCCGACCGCCGAGCCGCCTCCCGAACTCGACATGGGCAAACTCGCCGCTGAACATGGGCTGAAGTCGTTCCAAACGGATTTGCTTTCGCCATGGGAGGTGCGGGCGCTCGATATCGGCAATTCATTGGTGGAAGGGTCAGAGCCGTTCATTCGATATGCCTTCGAGGCGCTCCCGCTGTTCCAGCCTGCAATTTCGCAGGCTGACGAACACTATTTCCTGTCCTGGAAGACAGAAGAGCAAGAAGAGCGTATCCCAAACTGGGAGGATCCCAACGTACAGGAACAGGTCTTGGAGGCTTGGAAACTCGTCCAAGCAC
Source organism: Planctomycetales bacterium (assembly GCA_007127495.1). GTDB lineage: Bacteria > Planctomycetota > Planctomycetia > Pirellulales > Thermoguttaceae > PWXP01. Next base: position 2,033 of record SKZG01000372.1, on the reverse strand, counting down.
GCGAACCGGCGCGGGCGCGGGCGCAAACGCTTGCGGAAACTGTGCGCGAGTCGGGTATGACCTTGACCGAGTATTTTGCTGACGAGCCAGGGCACGACGTGGTGCAGGCAGGTCCGTTCAGTTGGCTGACCTTTGGCGACATCCCCCCCATGCTTGCGCGGGAGCCGCCGCGCATCAGCGACGTCGAAGGAGTCGACTTCACGGGGCCCTCGCTCATGCGCGGCGTATTCTCCCTTGAAGAGGGCGAGTTGGGCGTGACCATGAATCAACCTCAAACATTCGCGTACGTTGTGCGAATGCAGACGCTCACCCCGCCCCGAGCGATTCTTTGGGAAGGATTCCTCGTTGACGATTTCAGCAAATATGCGGCTGCGCGCGCCCCGGACTTTCAGCAAATGCAGGTCGCTTGGCAGCGCCGGCTGGAGGACGCCGCCGGACTGGAATGGAAGCGAGAACCGTGGCGCGGACGCGACAGCAACTAGCTTAGTCGGACCCTAAGCAGCTTACTGGCGCACACAGCGCCGCAGTAGGTCGAGCAACTGGGTGGTCCGGTTATGACGCGCGCGGTCGCCTGTCCCTCGCGCAGTCAATACATGGCTCTGAAGAACTCCATCCGGCTGGCGAACGAGTACATCGACAACCCGCCCGCCAGCCGCGTCGTCGCGCTCCGGACCGACATAAACGGTCCAGTCGGCTCCGGTGCGGTTCGATAGCCGGGCAATGAGGGGCTGCCCCGCGGCGGCGTCCGATGCCGTCGGCTCGTCCAGTGGTCCAAGCAACCGGTCGAGCTGCGTTTCGGTCGGCGCGGTGTACGCACCCGCCAGGACACCGGCGGCCCCCTCACAACTGCTGATCCCGGCAGCAAGGCTTCCCCCACTGCTCACCTCGGCCAGCGCCAAGGTCTGGGCCCGTTCGGCAAACAGGCCGACCACGTGCGACTCAAGCGAGGTCGTATCCGTCGCATAGACAAAATCGCCGAGTTCGGCGAGAACCTGCTCTTTCACGGCGTCCAAGCGGGCGATATCCTCAGACGTCGAGCCGGACACGGAAAAATAGAAATCAACTCGCATCCCCTCGAACAGCGAACCCACGGTCACATCGTCTGGAACATCGATTCGGCGGTCGATCATGTCGGAAATCGCCGACTCGCCAATGCCCACAAAACGGACCTTTAACAGTCCACCCATCGCCCGCGTACCGAGCTTCTCGGCCAAGTACGGCACCAGCCTTTCGAGAACCATGGGCCTTAATTCGCGGGGAGGGCCGGGCAGCGCCACGATCAGACGGCCATCGGTTTCGAACACAAGGCCCGCGGCGGTCCCGTGCGCGTTTTCCAGGTAATCGCCCTCGACGGGCACCTCCGTTTGAATTCGCAGGTTGGCACGAAGCTGACCGACCGGGACACCGAAACGCCGCGCCATCGTTGCCAGTAGCTCGGGGTGCTCGCGCAGAGGGATGCCCGTTAACGAGGAAAGGGCCTGGCGTGTTACGTCATCCTCGGTCGGCCCCAGGCCGCCGGCCACGATGACCAGGGAGGTACGATCCAGAGCCTGCCGAACGGCCTTAATGATCTCCGCCTCGCTATCGTCGACGATGGTCGACGTAACGCAGCGGAATCCCAGCGGCCGGAGGCACCTCGTCAAGAAGACGCTATGCGCGTCGGCATAAGCGCCTTCGAGCATTTCCGTGCCGGTGATGACAATGGCGTAGTCGACTCGCTCCTCACCTGAATGCTGTGAAGGCTCGCCAGCCGAGATGAATCGACACGAAATGGCGAGGGACAACACTGCGCCCCAGCAAAGCGCCCATCCGGCCACAACTACTTGGTCACGCACAATGCTGTCCTGGGCATTGCCCTGTGCGGACCCGGAGCGGTGGCGAACCTCCGCTCCGTGCCCCGGTCGTCTTTATCGGCTGCCGCTGTCCTGCGGAAACATCGGCTGCGTTGCGGCTTCGGGTGTGTCGACGTTGATGGTAATCTGCGCGGCCTGCCGAAGCTGCTCAAAAAACTCCTCTTGTTTAACTCGCCCTCG
>SKZG01000045.1 GCA_007127495.1 Planctomycetales bacterium | reverse complement strand
CGCGCCGCCCTCGCCGCGCCAGGCGGAAACGTGAATTTGTGGCGGAGTGGAATCGACCCGAACTCGCAAGCCGGCGCCCCCGTCGAAACGCGGCCAAGCCCGCCCCGCATGATCCCGACTTTGAATGTTGAACCAATACTCCCCCTCAGCGGGAGCTTGAAAAACAAAGTGTCCTTTTTCGGGAGGAACCCGCCCGTAAACGTCCCAATTCGCCCCGGAATCACGCGAGTAGAGCAGAACCACTTCGGCCGGGGCCGAGGCTCGGGAGGATTCGGGAATGCTGAACGGGATGGAGAACGCCGTTCGTTGCGTGACGAGCGGTTCCGGCAGGCGGGCGTCGGGCCCGGAGGCGTCTGTGAAGACACCCAGCGCACCAACGGCAACCATTTGCCCAATCCATGAGAACAACATGCGAACGCCTTTCCAACATACAGGCTCTTCCGTTTCTAAGTGCAGGCCACGCTAATGTAGTAGGCACACGCCGTGTGCCGTCCTTGAAACCAAGGCTGTCTGCACCTAGAAACGGAGGAGCCAACATACCCGAGGGCCACTCACGTTCCGGCGCAGTCCCCGCCCGGCACGTGAATGAACACTTACCCAGCGCAGTATCGTCCGGCACGGCAGGGCGACTTGAGCCGATCGTGCCGGAAATCATGCCTGGGTAACATGGGAAGCATGGGTTGGCTTCAACGCCGGCGGGCCCTTAGGATCGGCAAAGAAATGACTGTCGCATCTTCTTCCCCCTCACCCTACCCTCTCCCACCAGGGGAGAGGGGACATCGGACAGTTATTTCTTTGCCGATCCTTACCGTGCCGCTTCCGCGGCGGGATCGCCCGGCGCTACTTCGTCTGCGCCGCCGTGGGCTTCCTCGCCGTCGATCCAAACTTCGCCGCCGCGGGCGACCCAGGCCGGGGCCGTGGCGCCCAAGAGATCGCAGTGCTCAATGGCCGTACGCGAATACGGAAGCGTCAGCACTTGCGCCTCGCCGTTGTTGCCCACCAAACACGCCTCCAGCGTCACGACCGATGCACCGCCGACGGCGATGCCCGACCGCGCATTCCCGCGGGCAATCACTCCGCCCAGGTACACGTCGCGCGCGCTGTTATAGGCATTCACCCCGTCAAGCTGGAAGCCCTGGATGGTCACGTCGAGGATGGCCACGCCATGGACGTGGTACAGCGTGATGCCGACGGGCAGATGGGCGTAGCTGAGCGTATAGTCGTCGGGGAGCTTCGTCTCTTCGACGCAAAAATAGATCCACCCGTCGAGGAAACACCACTCGGTCGGCTCGAGTTCCGGCGGCCGATCGGCCACAAAGTCGGCCACCACGCGTGTGGCGGGCCGGCCGTCGAGGAACAGTTGTGCCCGCCCCTTGCGCGGCGGCAGGAAGCGGAACACGGCGCCCTCGTAGTGCTCCCAGGCGCCGGGCGGCACGGGCGCGGAACCGTCGATCGTGGCGCCATTGCCCACGATCGTGAACGGCTGGTCCGGATACCCGCTGTGACGGCTGCCGACCAGGCTGATGCTCTCACGATAGGGCCGGCCGGTGTTTTCGAGTACAACCTGGTCGGCGCTGCGGGCCAAGGCCAAGGCGCGGCCGATGGTGCGCACCGGGCCGCTCCCGTCCGGCCCGCTACGCACCGCAAGGCCGTTGAAGCGGTCGTCACCCGACGCGTTGCTCACAAATAGGTCGCGAGCAAGACTCGGCGCGGCCAACAGGAGTGTGGCAAGAATGGAAAGGCCGATCCGAATGAGCGGTCGATCGTGGTTCATCGCTACGGTACCGTTGCGGGGTGTCGCAGAAAGGTCAATTCGCCGGAGGGCCGGACGGATGCTTGCCAAAGCGCAGCAAACCGGCCATCATTAGATAGTATACATCCTCAGGAACAGGGAAAGGAGGTTGCGATGCGCGTCCCAATCGGTCAAGGAGTCATTGAACTTCACCAAGGCGACATCACCGATGAGGCGACCGACGCGATTGTCAATGCGGCGAACAGCCAACTGGCCGGAGGCGGGGGGGTAGATGGGGCTATCCACCGCCGTGGGGGGAACGCCATCATGGCCGAAACCGACGCTCGATACCCCGAAGGGTGCCCGACCGGCTCGGCCGTCATCTCCGGCGCCGGCGACTTGCCCGCCCGTTACGTCATCCATGCCGTCGGGCCGGTCTGGAGCGGCGGCGGCCGGGGCGAAGCCGCCCTGCTGGCCGACGCCTATCGCCGCTGCCTTGAATTGGCCGTCGATCATGAATGCCGCAGCATCGCGTTTCCGTCCCTCTCGACCGGCGCCTATCGCTACCCGATCGACCAGGCCGCCCGCGTGGCGCTGCGCACGGTCATCGACTTCCTGCACGAGTTGGACCGGCCGCTGCAAGTCCGATTCGTGCTGTTCGACCAGGGCGCCTACGGCGCGTACGCCGCCGCCCTGGAGGAAATGTAACCTCTCGCCGGCACAGGGGATAGACTGCTGATTTCTGATTTCCGACTTCTGATTTCCGACTTCTGGCTTCCTTCGTCATTTGGCTTTCGACATGCGACATTCGACTTTTTGGGTGTCAATTTTTCGGTTTCGCGCTTTTGACCCCCCAGAAGGCTGGTGGATGGTGGACAGGTTTCTGACTTCCGACTTCTGACTTCTGGCTTCCTTCGTCATTTGGCTTTCGACATTCGACATTCGACTTTTTGGGTGTCAATTTTTCGGTTTCGCG
>SKZG01000497.1 GCA_007127495.1 Planctomycetales bacterium | reverse complement strand
TGTCACCTTCCGTGTGCACCGGCTGAATGGCGACGTGGTCGGCGCCGGCGTTGAAGTGCTCGTCGATGCGCCGCCGGATGGTGCCCTCGTCGCCCCATGCGACCATGGCATCCAGGAAGCGCGGCGAGCCGCCGCCCTCCAGGTCCTCGGCCGTGAAGCCGAGGCGGAACCAGTTGTTGCGGTAGTTGTCGAGCGGCAGGTAGCGCTCCAACTCCTTCGCCGCGAGGGCGCGTGCCTTGTCCGCGTCCGTCTCCAGGCAGACCTTCTGCTCCACGCACAGCCACTTGTCGGGGCCGATGCGCTGGCGCGCGAAGGCGGTGTGCTCCGGCGTCACGTTGTAGGGGATGGCCCCCGCCGTCAGTTCCGCCGAAAGGTCGAGCATGCGCGGCCCGAGCGCCGCGACGACGGTGGTGCGCGCGGGCGAGGACAGGGGCTCGCCGCTGCCGCGCACGGCCTCCAGATAGGCGCGCATGGTGGTGACGGGCTTGCCGTAGTCGTGTCCGCGCATGCGCTCCACCATGGGGCGGTGGCTGACGCCGAGGCCGAGAACGAAGCGGCCGCCGGAGATCGCGTTCAGCGTCGCCATGCCCTGCCGCGCGGCGATGGCGTCGCGGGCGTAGATGCTGGCGATGGAGCTGCCGACCGTGAGCCGAGACGTGTTGCAGAGCAGGAAGGCCGCCTGACTCATCGACTCGTAGCCGGTCGACTCCGGATACCAGAGCGCCGAATAGCCGAGGGATTCCAGGCGCTGGGCGAACCGGGCGAGCGCCGCCGGCTCCAGCCGTTGCGTCGGGTACCAGATACCCAGCCTGCCGATCGCTGCCATTGCCCCGTCTCCTTCCCGCGGTGGATTCCGCAACCATGTCGGGACGAAGCGTCCGCCGCAAGTGCAGCCGTATCAGCCCGGCCGCCCGGACTCGGCGGTCACCGTCCCGCTCTTCCGGCCCTGGACGAGCCAGATACCGAGACTGGCCACGACGAAACCGACGATTGCCGGGACCGGCAGCGTCTCGCCGAGGATCGCCCAGCCGAGCAGGGCGGTCACGCCCGGAATCAGGTAGAAGTTGGCGGTCACCTTGCCGGCGATGCCCGTCTTGAGCATGAAAAGATAGAGGAACATGCCGCCGATCGAGACGCCGAACGTCAGATAGGCGAGGGTGCCGAGCGCCATCGGCGACCAGACGGCGTACACGTCCTCGAACACGAGAGTGAGAAGCCCGCTGAAAACCGCTGCGCCAGCGAGCTGGAGGCAGTTGGCGACCACGAGGCCGCTCGTCTGTGCGTGCCGCGCGTAATAGAGAGTGCCCGCGACGAGGCAGGAAACGCACAGCAGGCCGATGGTGATGCCGCGGGCGTTGCCCAGATCCGTGACGTTGACACCGGCCACGAGGGCGACGCCGGCGGTGCCGAGGGCGAAGCCGGCCCACTGCAGCGGACGAAAGCGATCGCCGAGCAGACGGCCCGAAAGGAGGGCCGTCGCCAGCGGATGGAGCGCGCCGAGCAGGGCCATCGTCGCGCCCGTGATCTCCGTCAGCGCCAGGTAGGCGCCGCTCAGATAGGCGCCGTTCAGAAGAACGCCCGCGATCACGAAGTGGTGCCAGCCGTGAGCCACGTGACGCCATGTGCGCCGCACGGCCGGCACGGCGACCGCGATCAGGAGCAGGACGGCCGTCGCGATCGCGAACCGGACCGTCAGGAAGTATAGCGGCGAGACGTCGGGCAGGCCGGCCCTGACGGCGATGAAGGCCCCGCTCCACAGCAGGATGAAGAGGGCCGGGGCGAGCGTCTGCATGAGGGCGCGCTTTCGTGTGGCGCGGTGGCGGGCGGTTCCGGGCGCGGGTTGTCGCGATGCCGGAGCGCCCGCACTATAGGCTTCGACCGCCGGGGCGTGTATCGGCTGCGGGCATTGCGGCGGGGCGACCACGCGTGGCCCGATCTGGAAGCCCGGCTCTGGGAAATCACCATGGCGGTCAACGGCCCGGCCGAGGAATCGGAACTCATTCCCACCGAGCGAAGCTTCGGTCAGCGTCAGGGTTTGGCCAGCCTGGTGGCGATGGTGCGGCCGCCGGTCGAGGGCATCAGCTACATTCCGCCGCACGCCCGCAACCTGTGGCGCTGGTTTCTGGTGGCCGTCCTGGTATTGCTCTTGGTGGAACTGCTGTTGTTGGCCTGGCCCGTACTGCGAGGGGAAGAACCGACATGAACATGATGGAAATTTTAGGGCGCCTGCTGGGATTGGAAGGCGTCCAGCGCATCGACGATTACGGTTTTTCGCTGGCGGCCCCGTGGGCGCAGCAGTCGCCCGCATGGTTGCTGTTCGCGTGCGCGGCGATGGCCGTTGCGGCCGTCGTCTTCTACGGCCGTTTCCAGCGGACTCGGCGGGCCGGCCCCCGGTTATTGCTAACGCTATTCCGGGCGGGGGCGCTGAGCCTGCTCGTCCTCATCCTGGCCGAGCCGGTCCTCACGATGACCGTAACCAGCCAGCGGCAGCCCGTGCTTTGGGTGCTGTTCGACGGCACCGAAAGCATGGCGATCGCCGACGACCTGGCGTCGGCCGAGCGGCAGGAGTTGGCCGCCGTGCTGGGGATCGAGGGGCTGTCGGCGAACCCGGCCGGGGCCTCCGGCAATCCGCATCCGCCGGCCGCCGATTTTTCCCGCGCGGGGCTCATTCGGGCCATGCTGCACAACGGGGACGGCCCGCTGGGAAGC
>SKZG01000174.1 GCA_007127495.1 Planctomycetales bacterium | reverse complement strand
GGCTATGCGTGCCTGGGACTCGTCTTCAGCTTGGTGGCCACCACCACGGTTATGGCCGTGCAGGATCGCATCCGAGAACACGCCGTGCTTCAAACGTTGGGACTTCGCCCCATGCGCGTCTTCCGGCTGGTCGTGGCGGAGAGCCTCTTGCAAAGTGCGGCGGGCGGATTTCTGGGAATGGGTCTGGGAATGCTCCTGCTGAGCTGGGGGAGTTTTTCCATCGGGACCGAAGGCGTGGCGATTGCCTTCGAGCCCTCGCTAAGCCTGGCCTTCTCCGGCGCCGTGGTCTCGGCGGCCGTCGGTCTGCTGGCCGGCCTCGCCCCCGGCTACCAAGCCGCCCACACCGAAATTGTGACCGCGCTCCGGCAGGCCTAAGAACTCCCTTCCGGCTCTTCCGTTTCCAAGTGCAAACCGTTTTCACATCGCAGGCACACCGCCGCGCGAGCGTCCGGCAACCGGTGTATGCACGGTTGATCTCAACTTCACGGTAGGGGGCTTGGCGCCACTCGGCACCCGGGCGAAAATACCGTGGACGGGGCGTTGGCTATCCCTTACCCCAGGCTTTTGGCGCCCCCTGCCCCAATCGCACAGCCGAGCGATCGTCCAGGATCGTGCGAGGGGCATGGTAGAAAACCATCCATGCCCTGGTTAAAACTGGTTTCCCAAGGACTGTTCTCATGGCCGATCCGTCTTCCCAGCGGCAACGAATTCTCGAAATGACGGCCGGGTTCATGCCCACATGCGCGGTCGGGGCCGCGGCCGAACTCGACGTGTGGTCGGTCATCGGCCCCGAGCCGCTCACCGCCCGGCAGGTGGCCGAGCGGCTGAAGGCCGACCTGCGGGCGACGACGATGCTGCTGGACGCCGTGGCGGCGCTGGGGCTCTTGGACAAACAGGCCGGCCGTTACGCCGTACCCGATTCGCTGGCCGCTTGGCTGTGCGAAGAAAGCCCCGAGACCCTCCTGCCCATGCTGCGCCATCGCATGAACATCCTGCGGGGTTGGGCGCAGTTGGCGTGGACGGTTCGGGCGGGCATTCCGGCCCCGCAACAGGGGAGTATTCGCGGTCCGGCCGCCGACCGGGCCGCGTTCGTCGCCGCCATGCACAGCGTTTCCGGGCCCGTGGCCGATGAACTCATCGCCCGCCTCGGGCCGCCCCGGTTCACCCACCTGCTCGACGTGGGTGGCGCGTCGGGCACGTGGACCCTCGCGTTCCTGCGCACCGCACCCGACGCCCGCGCAACCCTGTTCGACCTGCCCGACGCCATCGAACAGGCGCGCCACCGCATTTCCGGGAGCGAGGCCGCCGGCCGGGTCGACCTCGTGGCCGGCGATTTCTACACCGACCCCCTGCCCGCCGGCGCCGACTACGCCTGGGTCAGCGCCATCGTGCATCAGCACTCGCGGGAGCACAACCGCGCGTTGTTCGCCAAGGTATACGCCGCACTCGTGCCCGGCGGGCGCATCGGCATCCGCGACGTTGTGATGCAACCCGACAAGGTGCAGCCGGTCGACGGCGCGCTATTCGCCATCAACATGCTGGTGAACACCGAGACCGGCGGCACGTTCAGCTTTGCCGAACTGGCCGCCGACTTGCAGGCAGCCGGCTTCATCGAACCCGCGCTGCGCGTCGAAGACCCCGCCATGAACTCGGTCGTCGAGGCGGTGAAACCGCAGTAACCTCTCGATTTTTTGGGTGGCAATTTTCCGGATTTCCACACTCCCCCCCCCACTTCGCCCCCCCTGGCTGCGCCGCCGGAACAATCAAGCTTTCGGTTCGTCCGCGTCGTCGGCACTCGTAGGCACGCGACACTACCCCTCGATCGCAGGTTGCACCTTAGCCGGCGCATCTGGATGAGATGGCGAGTCTCGTTCGGGCCGGTCCAGTAATGGACATATGTATATATTCCCAACTTTAGCAGATCGGACGCCTGATTGCAAGACGAAAAAGCAGGCCGGGAAGCATCAACTCGCCAACGACGATGCGTCGAGCCGAGACGCATCCATTCGGTCGCCCCCGGCCGGGCTATCGGGGTTTCTCGGCCTCTCTTTCACGGGTTTCGCGGCGACGGCGACGCTGCGCCGCCCCGTCTTCCGGGCGGGTGGTTTACACCGCCCACCGCCTGAGCGACGGTGCTAGGCCCGGGCCGCCGCGCCGCCCCCTCTTCGCGGCAGGGAGGTGGCGCCGGCCGGGACGTGGGCAAAGATACGGCGTATGCCGTCGGCATCGACAGCGACGGGAATATCTGCATTCTCGAGATGAAGAATTGCACAGTCGATGCGACAATCATCCCGCAAGTTCTCCAGTACGCCTTCTGGGTGGAGAGCAATCCCGACTCGATCAAGTCGTTGTGGCTGGAGTGCGACAACCGGCCTGACGACATCGTCATCACGTGGGGAGGCGTCCAGGTCAGCATCCTCATCGTTGCTCCCAGCATCCTGAGATCGACGCTCGATCTTGTCGTCAAGATAAACTATAGGGCCGCCGCCGGTGCAGATTGAGGTGATGATGAGCCCGATCCGCCTGGTATGGAATATCCACTTTTCGGCCGCGCACGCTCACAAACCCCCCCGAGAGAGGGTTGCAGTGATGGGCGGGCGACGGGCGTGAAACCGCTGTTTCCTGAACCGGCCCATCGCCACGCCCACCCGCATGAACCCCTCGCTAGGATGGCGTACAAGGCCACGACTGAGCGGGGGAGGCGTGCCTGTCACTCT
>SKZG01000053.1 GCA_007127495.1 Planctomycetales bacterium | reverse complement strand
GTCATGGTCATCGCCGGGAGCAGCAGCACGTTTGTGGACGGTGTGGTGCTCGATTCCGTCCACTACAACACGAATTTGCCGAACAGCAAGGTGAACACGCACGCCGCCATTTCCGTGTCGCTCGACGCCGCCGGCGACGTGGGCGGTCACTCCCAGCTTTGGCTGGTGTTCGAAAACCGGTTAGCCTATAGCGGCAAGTTAGACCAGCAGTTGCACCTCGATCACGTTGCCGTGCGGGCCGTGCCCACTGCCAAGCAAGTTACCCCCGAGAGGACCGATCCAAACGACCGGTCCGGGTCGCACGCCGCACCCGCCGAGCAGCGCCGGCACCGCGCCGGGGAACCGGGAACGCAACGTGGTGGAGAACGGCTGGAGCGTCCCATCACAGAACGCGAAAGGAGAATCCCATGAATCGCGGACCTTGACGAACCCAACCAACAACCGATGGTGCATTGCGCACTGAAGAATCACAGTCCCAACCACCGGAGCGGCCTTAGGGTCGCAATGGTCAACCTACCCACGTATTGGAGAAATGTCATGAGAACCATGATGCATTGCGCACTGAAAAACCACAGCCAAGACCACAGGAGCGGCCTTACGGTCGCATTACCCAACTTACCTTTGTACTGGAGAAATGTCATGAGGTTTGCTCGAACTGCTCGAACTGGAAAGTATTTTCTCGCACCGGTCATGGCGGCGGCGCTGATCGTGGCTTGCCAAGCCGCCTACGCCGCTGTCTTGTATGAAACCGATTTCACCGGCGAGACACAGGGGGGGCTGCCGACAAACTGGGAAGTCCTGGTCGGCGCGACGGGAGACCCCGGCTGGCGCATCGATACCAGTAACAATTTCCGATACGATCAAGTGTCAACCGGCACTGCCCGCTACACCGGGCCGCTGGCCGATGGCACCTCCAGCGCAGCGCTGGAAAACTTCACCGTGGTGACGGCGCTGCGGAAGTCCACCGACACCACAAACCGCACGACTGGGCTGGTAGCTCGGTTGCAGGACTCGGGGAGTTTCTATCAGGCGCAGTTGCTTGACACCAGCGCCTTCCGACTGTACCGTCATAGCGCCGGCTCCACAACCCAACAATTGGGTTCAACGATCACCACTGCCGAAAGCTACGTATCAGGGCAAACGTGGCGGCTGAGCATGACCTTCGAGGGCAATCAGATCACGTCCCGGCTATTCAATCACAACAACGTGCTCATGGGGACGATCACCGATACCGATAGCACGTTCACCAGCGGCTCGGTGGGCCTGCGGGCCCAAAACGTATCGGTTTACGAAACGTTCGCCGTCCACTCTGACACAAGCCTTGCCACGTACCGTTTCACCAGCGGACAAGACGGCGGGCTAGGCGCATCGCAGGACCGCGCGCCCCACGCTACCGCGAGCGATTTCGGCTGGGGGGCAGCGGGCACCAACTGGGACCTCAGCAGCGGTCACGAAAACGTCTTCGCCCGGAGCGATACCACGGCGGGTAACGCAGGCGATGCGGTGACCCTCGGTAGCTACTTCAGCTTCACGGTAACGCCCGATGCAGGCTACCATCTCCAGCTTGACCGTCTGGAGTTCGATACGGCGTACTATCGTGCCGCCGGATCGACGTCAGGCTCCGCCGAAGCTGGGTTCTTCGTGCGCTCGTCCCTGGACGGGTTTGGGGCGAATATCGGCGATACCATGATTCAAGCCTATCAAAACGTCGAAACGCAGCCCGACGTTATTTGGAGTTTCCGCGAGGTCAGCTTGGCCGACGCTGCGTTTCAGAACATCACCGACCCCGTCGAGTTTCGTATTTACGTGTATGACGATTCGACAGACGTCAATAGGACGCCGCGTCTTGACAACGTCGTTCTGCACGGTCTTGTCGTGCCGGAACCGGGTGCTTGGTTGCTCTTGCTTTCCGCGGCGGCCTGCGGCCTGTTGGTGCGGCGGAGGCGCGGGAAGGAGTGAGCGAAGAGGAGTGAGAAGTGGGTGCGCGGACGCACGTCGTGTGCCAGTGTAGTAGGCGCGCGCCGTGTGACGACCGCCACTTCCGCCACCGGCCGGCTTGTCCGGCCCGGAGCGGTGGTCAATAGGCTACTCGCGGCGGCTGCCTGAAGCGATTGACCACCGCTCCGGCGGGGCAAGCCCGCAGGTGGCGTGGTGGTGCGTTGCCCCTATGGTAGCCCACTGACCACGGCTCCGGCGGGGCAAGCCCGCAGGTGGCCGTCGCTGCAACTCAAAACTTGTGTAGAACAATGGGGCGTTGCCCACCGGCTGGATGAACCAAAGCACCGTAGGGTGGGTGGTTCCGGCTGGCGTTTCCGGCGCGTGGACGGTTGCGCGCCACGGGGCGTTGCGGCGGGGGTGAACCTTGGCGCTGGTGTACAGCCGGGTTCACCCACGCGCGCCGGGCGTAGCTGGCTAGTCATCCGTCCGGCCGGGGCAAGCCCGGCGGGGAAAAGGCGAGCGCGGACGCTGGCGGTAGCTGGCCAGTCATCCGTCCGGCCGGGGCAAGCCCGGCGGGGAAGAAGATGCGCCGCGGCGCGGGAAGGAGTGAGGGTAGAAGAGTGAGTAGTGAGTGCATGCACGCACATCGTGTGCGTCCACGCTGAAATTAGCCGCCACGCGGTAGCGTCCGGTTCCCTCACTCTATCGATTAGTGGGGATTAGTGCCTATTAGTGTTCCCTGAATCGTCTGTCGTGTGTTTGGGGACGGAACACTAATCTTCGCT
>SKZG01000079.1 GCA_007127495.1 Planctomycetales bacterium | reverse complement strand
GTGCCGCCCAGGGTGAAGCTGGGCCGCACGACGCACGGCAGGCCGATGTCTTTAACCACGCGCCGGGCCTCTTCGAGCGTGCGGACCGTTTCGCCGCGGCAGCATTCCAGGCCGATCTTCTCCATGGCCGCCTTGAACTGGTCGCGGCTCTCGGCCTTGTCGATGACCGCCGCGTCGGCGCCGATCATCTCGACGCCGAACCGCTCCAGTACACCGTGCTGCTCCAGCGCCATGGCCAGGTTGAGACCCGTTTGCCCCCCCAGCGTGGGCAGCAATGCGTCCGGCCGCTCGGCCTCGATCACCTTGGCCACGATCTCCCAGGTGAGGGGTTCAATGTAGGTGCGGTCGGCCATCTCGGGGTCGGTCATGATGGTGGCCGGGTTCGAGTTGACCAGCACCACTTCGTAGCCCTCCTCGCGCAGGGCCTTGCACGCCTGCACGCCGGAATAGTCGAACTCGCACGCCTGGCCGATGATGATCGGCCCGGAGCCGATGAGCAGGATTTTGTGGATATCGTCGCGACGGGGCACGGGCGGTTCCTCGTGGGCGGCAGGGTTGATGCAATGGTGAAAACGGGACAGCCCCATTTTCGCGGCGGAAACGGCGGATCATTGGGCAAAACCGCCGTTTGCGCCGCGAAAACTGGGACAGTCCGTCTGTGGACGGTTACCTGAAATCGGCTCTTCCGTGTCTAGGTGCAGGCAACTCTTGTTTTCAGGTACGGCACTCGGCGAGTGCCTACTACAATATCGCGGCCTGCACCTAGAAACGGAAGAGCCCTAAAATCTCACGAGTATAGCACGGAGTCGGGAGGGCCTACAAGAGCCCCATCGAGCGGCACCCATCGAGCGACAGGTCATCCGGTGGGCGATTGCGGTACACCGCGCTCTCGGCCCGCCGATCCATGGTTTTCGCCGGGCCCGCGATGGCACAGCACGGCCAGCCGCGCGAGGGTGGGCTCGTATTGCCCGCCCACCGCGCAGACTGTGAACCGCCGTGCGTGTCGATCGAGAATATCGATATCGATACGAAGGTACGCGCGTGGTAAGCAGCGCTGCACGCGTTCGGCCCACTCGATAAACACCAGGCCGCCACTTTCGAAATACTCGTCGGGCCCGAGTTCGAGGAACTCGTCGTCATCGCGAACGCGGTAGGCGTCGAAGTGGTAGATGGGCCGCCGCCCGCCGTATTCCTTAATGAGGACAAAGGTCGGGCTGGCCACCTCGCCGCGCGGCACGCCCAGCGACTCGGCCACGGCCTGCACCAGACGCGTCTTGCCGGCTCCCAGGGTGCCGCACAGGGCCACTGTGGCGCCGCCGGGCAGCGCTTCCGCCAGCCGGGCGCCGAATTGCGACGTGCCGGCCTCGGTCGAAACCTCGGTGACGAAAGGATTGTGGGAACCGGATGCCATAGGAAGCATTTCCTCGTGGTTGTCATTGGGAGTGCGGCTCCGCCCCGAGCAGGCGGAGGTAAAGCCGGCGGATTTCGGCCGTCATGCGTTCGTGGCGGAAGGCTTCGGCACATTGGCGGCGTCCTTCCTCGCCAAGGCGGCACCGCAGGGGGGCATCGCGCGCCAGGCGCTCGATCGCAGCGGCCAGAGCGTTGACGTCCTTCGGCGGCACCAGGAGCCCCGTTCGGTCCGAAACGACGACCTCGCGAGCCCCGTCCACGTCAAAACTGACCACCGGTTTGCCGGCAAGAAGCGCCTGGGGCAATACGCGAGCGAGGCCTTCGCGCAGGCTGGCATGAGCGACGAGATCAGCGGCGGCAAGCAACTCCGGGATGCGCTCCGGAGGCACGAGTCCGGCGAATTGGAAGTGGCCCCCCAGCCCGCACGAGTCGATTTGCCTCCGCAAGCGATCTTGCAACACGCCGTCGCCCACGAGGAGGAATTGGACGTCGGGCAGGGCGTTGACCACCTGCCGGGCCGCGCGCACCAGGTATTCATGCCCCTTCAGATGGAACAGGCGGGCGACCTTGACCACGACCACCTGGTGGGGCTGGTAGCCCAACGCGCGCCGCACCCGATCGCGGTGGCGCCCGGCGCCCAGGTAAGGTTCAACCTCCATCCCGCTAAGGATCGTAGTGAACTTTTCGCGCGGGGCCACTCCGGCCTCGACCATCAGCTCAGTCATGGCGTCGGCGACGCTGATCATGGCGTGGCATCGGCGGGCGGCCCATCGTTCGCAGGCGCGGATTGCGGCTCGGGCAAGGCCATTCTGGTACGGATGAAACGGGGCGCCGTGGACGGTATGCACGACGGCCGGCACCCGGAGCGACCATGCCGCCGCCCGCCCCAAGATGCCCCCCTTCGCGCTGTGGGTGTGTACCACGTCGGGCCGGAAATCGCAGAGGACCGCCCGAAGCTGCCGGTAGGCGTGCGCGTCGCGCCACGGGTTGACCGCGCGGCGGAGCGGGGCAACCAATCGAAGGCCGACGCCCGACCCCTCGGCCCGCTGGAGCAAACTGCCTTCCGGACCCAACGGCGGACCGGTTATCAACAACACCTCGTTGCCGTACCGGCGCAATAGATCCTCGCAGCACAGCACGGTGTTCTCCGGCGCGCCGCCGAGGATCATTCGGGTGATGATATGGGCAATACGCATGCTAGCGGGCAGGGCCTAATAGGTCACATGGACAAGGAACAGGCCGTGCGGCGGGGCGGTGGGGCCCGCCGCGCGGCGGTCGCGGGCGGCGAGGACTTCAGCCGGCCAGCGCTCCGGTT
>SKZG01000176.1 GCA_007127495.1 Planctomycetales bacterium | reverse complement strand
AGAGAACCCCAAAAGCGCCCGCATCATCGTTCAAAAAGGACTGGTGGCCGCCGAGGCGCGCGAAAGCGCGCGGAAAGCACGCGCCCTGGTGCGCGAACGCAAAGGCGCCTTGGCCGGCGGCGGCCTGCCCGGAAAACTCCGTGACTGCACCAGCCGCGAGGTCGACCGCTGCGAGCTGTACCTGGTCGAGGGCGATTCGGCCGGCGGCAGCGCGGAAGGCGGCCGCATGCGTGAATTCCAGGCCATCCTCCCCCTGCGCGGCAAGATCATCAACGCCTACAAGTCGCGCGAAGACAAAGTGCTGGCCAACGAGGAAGTGCGCAGCATCATCGCGGCCGTGGGCGCGGGCGTCGGCGAGGAAATGGACCTGGCCAAACGCCGCTACGGGAAGATCATCGTCATGACCGACGCCGACGTAGACGGCTCCCACATCCGTACCCTCCTGCTGACCTTTTTCTACCGGCAGATGTACGACCTCGTGAAGGCCGGCTTGGTGTTCGTCGCCCAGCCGCCGCTGTTCCGCGTCCGGCAGCGCAAGCAGGTGTACTACGTGCAAACCGAGGAGGAAATGAAGAAGCAGCTCATGGAGAACGGGCTGGCGGAAACCGTGTTCGATCCCGGCGACGGACGGCTCGTCGACGGCGACGCCATGTCGCAGTTGTGCCGCGTGCTGGCCGCCCTGGAAGAATCGCTCATCGCCTTGGAGCGGCGCGGGGTGAGCCTGAAAATGCACGCCGCACGCCAGGATCCGGTTTCCGGAAAACTGCCCGTCTTCCACGTCTTCCTCGGCCAGGAGGACCACTGGTTCACCACCCGAAACGAAATGGAAGACTTCCTCGCCCGCCAGGAGCAGGAAGCGGGCGGTGAGCTGAAGGTGGAGCAGACCACCGGCCTGGATGCCCAGGCCGACAACGGCGCCGAGGCGCCGAAAATTCGCATCGTGGAGTTCCACGAAGTGCGGTCCATCAACGCGCACCTGGCCGAGCTGCGAAAGATGGGCTTTGAAATCGACGCCCTGATTCCGCAGGAGCGGACGGGCATGGAAGAACCCCGCTACATGCTGCGCCGCGGCGAGCACGAGCAAGGGCTCGACGACCTGCGCGGCCTGCTGGCCGGGGTGCGAGCCGCCGGCGAAAAGGGCCTCCAAATCACCCGCTTCAAAGGCCTGGGCGAAATGAACGCCGAGGAGCTGCGCGACACCACGCTCACGCCCGCCAACCGGACCCTGCTGCAAGTGACCATGGACGACGCCAGCGCGGCGGACGACCTGTTCCGCATCCTCATGGGCGACAAGGTGGAGCCCCGCCGCGAGTTCATCGAAAAGCACGCACTCGAAGCCCGAAACCTCGACGTGTGAACAGGGTCGAACATGACACCCTCTTTTCACTCAAGCCGTCGCCTTGACGGGCTAAAGCCCATCCTACGGAAATGCGCAGTTTTAAGCCGCGGCGAGTATAGTTGCTAGCAACCATCCACCTCAGCCGGCTTTGACGCGAAGGTTCCTCGCGGGCTCTTCCTCGTCATCTTGGTGGTACAGCCTGACCGTGGCGCCGGGCGGGGGACGTCGTTCGGGCGTGATCCCCCGTTCGGTCGATGCGAGGAATCGGTGGAACTCGGCGGCGGGACCGTCGGGAAACGCATCGCGCAGCTTGTCGATCACGTCGCGCCAGAGCAGCCCGCTACGGTAGATCATCCGGTAAGCGTCCTTGATTTGCCGGATTCCCGCCAGGTCGATGCCGGCGCGGCGCAAACCCACCCGATTGACGCCCACAATCTGACTGCTCATTCCGTCGACGGTCACGAAGGGCAGCACATCGCGGCTGATGTGGGCCTGGCCGCCCACCATGGCCAACTGCCCGACACGCGCGAATTGATGCACCCCGGCAGCGCCGGAAAGGTACGCCCGGTCGGCCACGGTCACGTGCCCGGCCAGCATGGCGTTGTTGGCGAATATGGTTTGGTTGCCGACGCGGCAATCGTGGGCGATATGCACGTTGACCATGAAGTAGTTGTCGTCGCCGATGGTCGTAGCGTCGTGCGGTTCGAGTGCCACGTGAACCGTGGTGTTCTCCCGGAACGTGTTGCCGTTTCCAATCACGAGGCGTCCGGGCGTTTGCGACCGATGCAGGTGCTGCGGTTGCCCGCCCAGCACGGCGCCCTCGAACAGGTGGTTGGCGCTGCCCAGGGTCGTGCCACTCTTCACCACCGCGCGGCTTTCCAGGATGGACAGCGGTCCGATGGTCGCATCGGCCTCCACCACGGCAAAGGGGCCAATGCAAACGTCCGGAGCAATCTGTGCCTCGCGACTGACAATCGCGGTAGGATGAATCTTCACGGCAATGGCCTCAATCGGAGAGTGGCTATCAGCAATTGATATCGGTTCACCCGGCCGGGCCGGTTCAGCATGATGTACCTGTTCCGAAAGTTTTTCCGACCAGGACATCGACGGAAATTGAGGTGCTTTGGGTCAATAGAGAAGTATAGGTAAAGCCAGAGAACTTTTGGATGGTGGAGGCCTGGCCTGTTTTCCGCCTTGCAATCGGCGGCCGATCTGGTAGGGTTGAGAATATGTACATACGTATATATGCCTTCCCGGGCCGGCCGGAGCGGGCCTTGCGATGCGTCGAAATTAGTAGAAGTGGGGGGTTAAACGCGCAAAACCGGAAAATTGACACCCAAAATTCGAACGTCGAATGTCGAAAGCCAAATGACGAAGAAAGCCACGGCGGGCGGCTTCGGTGACGAGTTGGCGGCCCGTTTTCCAACCGGCTCCTAGCCAGTCCGTTCATGGCCAAGTAAACTATGCTGTACGCATCGCGAGACGGAAGAACGGAAAAGCCTAACGTTCACTGGACGCTTCCCACGGAAAGGAAATAATATGACCCCTGTTGAAGACCGATACGATGCCGCCATTGCCCTGAAGGAGGCCGGCAACCTGGAGGGGGCCGTAGCCGAATTGGAAAAGCTGGTCGAGGACGAGCCGGGCTACGCATTGGCGTATGCAGGCCTGAGCGTCTTCTACGGTAAGCTGGAACGGAACGATCAAGCGGTTGAGTGTGCCCGCAAGGTATGCGAGCTGGAGCCCAACGACCCGTTCAGCTTCATGTCGATGAGCCTGGTGTGCCAGAAAGCCGGTCGCATTGCGGAGGCGGAGCAAGCGCTGACCCAGGCCATGGAGAAGCAGTGGGCCGCCCGCCGGAACCAGTGAGCGCCTGGGCGAGGATGTCAAAGGCACTCGGGGTTCGCCACGGCATCGATTCGCCGCAAGATCACGAAGAACGGGGGCAGGTAGATCGTGTCGGCCAGAAACACCACCGCGGTGAACCACCACGGCAACTGGCCCAAGGCGACGTACGCCAGGGCGAACATCGTCGCCGCGGCCTTGCTCCAGAAACCGAGCATCAGCAGGTTCCGATTCCGCACCGGGTCGGACGCCGCCAAATAGTATCCCCACCCGAACAGCGCGACCAGAACCCCCAGCACCTGGATGGAAAGTGGCGGAATCGGCTTCGTTGCACCCAGGGCTTTGAATCCCTCGTGGTAGAACAGGATCATGCTCAGGCCGGCCAGCAGGTTCCAGCCGGCGGCAATGCGGAGTATCCATCGCATCCATG
The DNA here is from genome assembly GCA_007127495.1 of Planctomycetales bacterium. GTDB lineage: Bacteria > Planctomycetota > Planctomycetia > Pirellulales > Thermoguttaceae > PWXP01. Next base: position 6,886 of record SKZG01000176.1, on the reverse strand, counting down.
GGCTGAGAGGGGAAGCAGTCATAGGCTTTCGTGTACAGGTATCAACACATTGTGAAAGGGTAATCGTCAGGAGACCAATATGACCGCTGCAATTCTCGATGGCAAGGCGATGGCCGGCACGATTCGGGCCGAAATCGCGGAACAGGCGGCTCGGTTCACACGCGAGTCGGGCGTGACGCCGTGCCTGGCGGCCGTTTTGGTGGGCGACGACGCGGCCAGCCAGGTGTACGTTCGCGGCAAAAGGAAGGCGTGTGAAGCGGCGGGGATGCGCAGCGAACTGCTCACCCCTCCGGCCACGACCACCACCGAAGAACTGCTCGACCTGGTGGGCCGCCTGAACGACGATCCGGCCGTCCATGGTATTCTGGTTCAGCTCCCGCTGCCCGAGTCGATCGATGAGCTGCGCGTCCTGGACGCAGTGCGGCCGGAAAAGGACGTCGACGCTTTCCATCCGCACAACGTCGGGCTTATTTCGCAAGGCCGTCCGCGCTTCCTGCCTTGCACGCCGCATGGAATCCAGCAGCTCTTGGTGCGGAGTGGAATGGAGATTGCCGGCGCCGAGGTGGTGGTGCTCGGCCGCAGCGATATCGTCGGCAAGCCCATGATGCTCATGCTCGCACAGAAGGCGGCGGGCGCCAATGCCACGGTCACGCTCGCCCACAGCCGCACCCGGAATCTGCCGGAGGTGTGCCGGCGCGCCGACATCCTGATTGTGGCCATCGGCCGCGCAAAGTTCCTCACCGCCGACATGGTCAAGCCCGGGGCCACGGTGGTCGACGTGGGCATCAACCGCACCGAGTCCGGCCTGGTGGGCGACGTCGATTTCGACGCGGTTCGCGAAGTGGCCGGCCACATCACCCCGGTGCCCGGCGGCGTCGGACCGCTGACCATTGCCATGTTGTTGAAGAACACCCTGGAGGCCGCAAGGCTCCAGACCGGCTAGGCGCCGGATAGACTCGCCGCGGCCTAGAAACGGAGCATTTCCGTAGGATGGGCTTTAGCCCGTTTCATTTCCGTAGGATGGGCTTTCGCCTGTTTCATTTCCGCAGGATGGGCTTTCGCCCGTCCAAGCGAAGACGGACAAGAATGTCCATCCTACAAAGGCGCAAAAACGGCACGCCGCAAGTATAGCCGCCGGGTAGCCGGCTGCGGGGAACGGTTCCGGCGGGGCAACGATTCGGGTGAAGAAGCGATGAGCAAACGCATCTTGCAAGTGATCCCTTCGCTTGACCAGGCGGGCGCCGAGAAGCAGCTTTGCCTGCTGGCGAGAGGCCTTCGCGGCCGCGGCTTCGACGTCCACGTATGCGCCTTGACGCGCTCCGGCCCGCGGGCGCGCGAGCTTCGCGAAGCCGGCGTGCCGCTCACGGTCATCGGCAAGCGTTGGAAGGTGGACCCGCAAACGTTCTGGCGGCTCCGGCGTCTGATCGCCTCGCTGAAGCCCGACGTCGTCCACACCTGGATGCTGGCCGCGAATGCGTACGGCATTCTCGCAGGGCTGGGTTGTGGCGTGGGCGTTCGTATTGCATCGCAGCGGTGTGTGGACCCGTGGAAAAGCGGCCTCCAACTGGCCGCCGACCGATACCTTGCCAGGCGAGCGGACCGCATTGCGGTCAACAGCGAGGCCGTGCGGCAGTTCTATGTGCGGCATGGCCTTCCGCCGGAAAAGATCGAGGTCATTCCCAACGCCGTCGCCCCCGCGGAGCTAAGCCCCGTGAACCGGCCGCAGCTCCTCGAGGAACTCGGGCTGCCCTCCGGCGCCCGGCTGATCGGGCTGGTTGGCCGGCTATGGGCGCAGAAGCGGGTGAAAGACGCGATCTGGGCCGCCGATTTGCTGAAGGTGATCCGCGACGATGTCTATCTGCTCATCGTCGGCGACGGCCCCCTGCGCGACCCGTTGCTGCGTTTTCGCGATCAGGTTCACATTCGCGACAAGGTCCGGTTTCTCGGCCAGCGAACTGATTTGGACCGGCTCATGCCGCATTTCGACCTGCTCTTTTCCACCAGTGCCTACGAAGGGCAGTCGAATGCCATCCTGGAGGCCATGGCTGCCGGCGTGCCCGTCGTGGCGACCGATATTCCGGGCACACGCGACCTGGTCCTGGACGGCACCACCGGCTACCTGGCGCCGGTGGGCGATCGCGCGCGATTCGCCCGCTACGCAAACACGCTGCTGGACGACGCCGAGCGGGCTCAGCGGATGGGCGCTGCGGGTCGGGAGCGGGCCGTCCGTGAATTCAGCGTCGAACGAATGATCGAACGTTACATGGCAATCTTCGCCAATCCCTTCGATTCTTCCAAGTCATGATACCTCAGGAGCCTTGGATTAAGATGCAACCCTTCGCGGGGGAAAGTCGAGGACCGCTTCGTCGACGTCGAGCACGACGTGCTCGGACGGCTCAAGGGCGTGACGAGTGAGGGCAGGGCCAACGCCTACGTGACCCCGAGTTGCGGAGCCATCGATCGCATCTCGGCCTCCGCGTCGTTCAACGCATCGTTAAAGGGTAATCGTTCACGGGGCGGCGCGGGCTGTTTTCTCCGCGCCACATGAAGCGGCCGGCCCCCTGTGAACGGTTACGTCAAAGGCACGTCACGCCCAATCGAGGCCGGTTGCGTGTTGCACACGCTCCTCGAACTCGCCGAGCAGGCCGCCGATGACGTCCCAACCGCCACGGCGACGCAGCTCGATGTCGCCCTGCGGGTTGATGCGGACGATGCTTTGCTCCGCCACGCCCACCTGGGCAAGTTGTTCGGCCGTCAGCCCGATCGACTCGTCGTCCTCCACGAGGTCGTAGAGTGTTTTGCCGGTCATTTCGATGAAGTGCATGGAGGGCTTCCTTCACGGTGGCGGTGGCGGTGCCGGGCGGCCGGGTGCTCTATGTACCGGCTGCTCTATGTCCATGTCTATGAACGCGGCTTGCACCTGGAAACGAATCAACCATCGTCGTGGCAGCAACGATTGAACGATTGACCATAGCGGGTGGGGCGGCTTTCGTCAAGGGTTCTCGCTGACGGTGGAGTGCTTTTCTCCGGCTCTTCCGTTTCTAGGTGCAGGCCACGCTAATGTAGTAGGCACACGCCGTGTGCCGTCCTTGAAACCAAGGCTGTCTGCACCTAGAAACGGAAGAGCCTTTTCTCCCTATGCCTCGGCCGTCCATGGATTGGGCCAATCGCCCCAGCGGTCGAGGTAAAGGCGGTAAGCGGCCACCTCGTCGGCTTTGCGTTCCAGCCAGGCTTTCGTTTCCGCGATGATCTGCTGTTCCGAGTCGAGGGCAAGCTGGCCCAGCACGACGCGGGTGCGAAGGAAGACGAAATACGTGTCGAGCACGTCGCAACGGCAGTAGTCGTTCACTTCGGTCAGCTTGCCGGCGTCGACCATATCCTGGACCATGTCGCCCTGCACGTCCATCTTGCCGGGCTTCCCGAGAAGGTTCGCCGCCAAGTTCAGCCCGCCGGTGAAACGCGTGGCGCCAAAATTCGTGAGCAGTTCGCACAGATCGATATGGGCCTGGGTGTTGTAGCGGTTCCGGGGCTGCTCGAAGGTCTTTCCGGCGGCTTGGAACCAGCCGGGCAAGCTGAGCCCGTAGCGGAAGGCTGCCAGTTCCAACAGCGGCAGGTCGAACCCGCGGCCGTTGAAACTCACCAGCGTCGGGCGTCGGTAGGCTTCCCAGCCGCGCCAGAAGTGGTCCGTCATCATGTGCGAGCGGAACTGCGGCTCGTCGAGCACGACGATGTCGTGGAGTCGCATGTCGCCGGCGACCTTGCCGACGGCAATCGCCACCGGCTTCTGGAAGGTGTAGGGGATGAAGTCGGTTTGGTACTTCTCCATGAGTTCCGCCCGATATCGCCGGACGGCCTCGGCGGGCTCGACGTCCTGCCCGGCGTAGCGGAGCTTGGCCACCAGGGGTGCGTCGGCGGCAGTTTCCACGTCGAACACAAGGTAACGCACGGCACTTGGCATGGTAGGCTCCATTGAAAGCAGGCATAGTCGGCGGGCTCTTCCGTTTCTAGGTGCAGGCCATGCTAATGTAGTAGGCACACGCCGTGTGCCGTCCTTGAAACCAAGGCTGTCTGCACCTAGAAACGGAAGCGCCAGTCGGAGAAACCGTTTCCGATAATCGGTTTGGGTCTTACCTTACCCTGCCGCGGCCCGTTGCGGAAGCCAGGGCTTGGCGGGGGGGCCGTTCGGCCTTCGTAATGGGTAGCTGGGAAATCGGGGAAGGTTTATGTTATGCTTGCCCGCGGAAAAAACCGACATATTCCACAAGGTGGTTGCGCCGTTGATGAGGTTCTCTGAGGACGTTTCGCCGTGCCTCGACTATCGATTGTTGTTCCCTTCCTTGGGAATCTGGATTTGCTGGAAGACACGCTCGTTTCGGTTTTGGAAAACCGGCCGGAGGCGTGCCAAATTGTGGTCGTGCTGAACGAAGGCTACGACGATCCTTACGGGCTGCACGGTGAGGTCGCGTTCGTGGCCTCGCGTCCGGACGCGGGGCTGTTGGGCGGCATCTACCGTGGTTTGCTGGCCTGCGACGCGCCGATCGTCCACGTGTTGGCATGCGGCATGTCGGTGACCTCCGGTTGGGCGGAGGTCGCACTGCCGCATTTCGACAACCCGCAGGTCGGCGCGGTCGCGCCGCTGGTGCTCAGCAGCGCCCGGCCCGATCGCGTGGTGTCAGCGGGCCTTGCGTACGACCGGGAGGGCCGGATTCGCTGTCTTTCCGCAGGCCGGCCTGCCACCCGCCCGGCATTGAAGCATCGGCCGTGCGGCCCCGATGCCAGGGCAGCGTTCTATCGCCGCTCGGCGCTCGGGGCCCTTACGGATTGGCATGAGAGGCAAGGCCCGGCGATGGTGGGGATCGACCTTGCACTTGGGCTGCGCCAGCAGGGGTGCGACTGCGTGGTCGAGCCCGACTGCCGTACCTTTGCCCCTCCCTGCCTGAATGCGCCCGTTGGCGCGTTCCGAACGGGCCTCGAGGAAGCGCGCCTGTTCTGGCGATGGGCCTCGCGCCACGGCTGGAGCAGCTCGGTGGCAAGCCATGCCGCCCTCCTGGTGAACGAGTGCTTCAGTGGGCTCGTTTGGCCGCCACGGGCGATTCGAGCGGCCGGTCGCCTGGCCGGCGGGCTGGAGGCGGCGCTTCCGGGGAAGCGGGCGCGCCGCGGTGTTTCCACCAGCGCGGTGCCTGAACCCCACTTTTCCCGTTCTGCGGCGCCGCGTCAATTGGTCACGGCCACGGCCGCGCGCGGCGCATTGGCCTCGAACCGTTCGGAAATCTGCTCGAGCGGGCCGGCGGCGCCGCGGCGAGCCCCCGGATAGAACAGCTCCACCGCGGCCAGGAACTGCCGAAGCTCGGGTGGATTTTGTGCTTGTGCCGCGCCGGTCTGAAGTTTTTCGCGCAGCTCGTACACCTGGTGGCGCCCCATGGGCCAACGCACGATCATCACGTCGTTGATCTCATTGAGCAATTGGTAAACTCGCGCGCGGGTGAGGCCCATCGCGCGTGCCACCTGCCGCACGCTGCTGATGGGGCCCGATATGCCCAACCGATCCTCGGCCAATGCGGCGATTTGCTGGTTCACGTCGATTCGAACTTGATCGAGCAGGGGCTCGATAAAACATTTCGCCAGTTCCTCCGTGGTCGGCATGCCCGGCGTTTGCAGCGCCTCGCCCACCCAACGTTCCACCTGATCGATCCGCCGCGGCATAATGCGGACGACCAAATGCTCCTGGACGCCCATGGAAGCCATCATCGTGTGGACGGTGTGAAACACTTCGAGGATCGCACGAACGCGTTTCTCACCGTGTGTCTTCATGCTGCGCATTTCCGCGAGGGTCCGATTCACATAGGCGCTCAGTGGTGCGCTCCAAATGACGCGGGTCATGTTGCGCAAGCTCGGCGCGAACCGGCCCAGCGGCTCATCGCCCAAATTGTGCTTCGCGACGGTCGCTCGCCACTGCGACCACACCACCTCGGAAACGCTCGCGATGTCGAAACCGTCACCATTGCTCGCCGCGACCGCCGGCCCGCTCGTCAGGGGAATGGCGCGAACCAGGCTTTCCTCCGTGGGAAGCTCGCAAGGGTCGGTACTGGCTGCGCGGGCAAGCAGCATGAGGAACGAGCCCATCTTTTTCTGCCCAATGCCCGGCGTGATGGCAAGTTCTCGGAACGGCGTGTTGAGCAAGTCTTCCAGCTTTCTCCCGAGAAACGCCAAGGGCAGTCGGCGGTCGGTCGGGAGTGCCCAAAACGCCAACGGCTTTCGCAGGTGGTCGGCATATTGCTCGCCTCTGAGGACTTCTCGCAGGCTATTCAAACGGCTGACGACCTCGACTTCTTCCAGCGCGCCTGGCTTTTCGGGATGCATCGGTCTCTCCTACAATTGGCTTTTTCGCTTCAAAGGCCCCCATTGCCGCCCCGACAGGGGGCATATCACACTACCTGAACCGACCGCTTGCTTGGCAGGCGCGTCCAGCGGCTCATACCTTGCTACCTCTATTTTGGCAACTCGGGTGCCCCGTGGTCAAGAGGCTGCTTGGATTTTGTCAGCTACCGGCTGAGCGCGGTCGATCATGTAGTCGTCAGAGAACTGAACGAGGCTATCCAGCAGCGGTTGCCAGGGATTCGCGCATTTGGGCACCAGGACCACCGAATGCCCCACCTGTTTCACGAAAACCTCCTCACTTTCGAGGTGGATTTCGGCCGGAAGACGAATGACCTGACCGGCGGGCTCCGTTACAACGATTGCAGTTGCCATAGGTACTCCTCGCATAGGTAAGACTCCAGTTCCCATTATACCACGCCACGGACAACGCAACTACAGGACGCTGCTTGGTTCTTTGGTAACCGTTCACAGGGGGACTGTCGCAATTTTCGCGGCACAAAGGGCGATT
>SKZG01000466.1 GCA_007127495.1 Planctomycetales bacterium | reverse complement strand
GTCTTCTCATGGACCGGCGGCGGCTTCGCCCACGATTCGATTCCCTGGGGCGCGGCTGCCCTGCACATACTCGGCGAGAAGACGGGCGCCTACACGGCGACGCTCAGCGACGACCCGGCCATGTTCGACCGCGAGCGGCTCTTCCTGTTCGATGCCGTGGCGATGAACAACAACTTCTGCTACAATTCCCGGCTGCTGGTGACTTGGCAGAGAATCCAGTCGTCTCGGTCAACCGCGGCCAGGACAACCGCCGGGCGGAGTTTGCTGGCAGACAGGTCGGAGAATGGAAACCGGACGAGGATGACACCCATCCTTGTCGTCCGGAGGCGAATCACGCGGGCTAACTGCCGTCCTCATGCCCTTCGGCAGTGCGGCGGCTTGCGGACGGCCCTTGGCCGGACTCGGGGTCGGCCGTGGGGGTATTGGGGTCGGGACGCACGGCGGGCATTTCCAGGATGAACCGGGCGCCGCGGCCGGGCTTGTTGTCAACGTGGATGCGCCCGCCGTGCTCCGTCAGAATCTTCTGGCTTACCGGCAGCCCCAGGCCCGTGCCCCGCCCCTGCTTCGACGAGATGAACGGGCTGAAGAGCTTGTCCATCCGCTCCGGCGGAATGCCCGGCCCGTTGTCCTGAACCGCAATGCGGACCTGATCCTGTTCCGCATTCAAGCCGATGCGCACCTCGACGCGGCCCGACCGCCCGTTGCCCGATTCCGCCGCGGCGTCGATGGCGTTGGTCACGATGTTCAGCACCGCGCGGTGCAGGCCTTCGGGATCGAACACCAGCGGTGGCATGTCGGCGGCGGGGCGCCAATGGAGTTCGACGTGGAGTTCCTCGGCTCGCGACTGCATCAGTTCCATCACGTCGCCCACCACCTGGGTCAGGTTCGCCACGGCGAGGTCGGGCTCGCGCTCCTTGCTGAACGTGAGCATATCGAGCACCAACTGGGATATCTTGTTCTGGTTCTTCTCGACCATGCGCCAGCCCTTGGTCACCACCTCGTCATCGTGCTCGCTGAGCCCCAGCTCGATGAGGTAGCTGCCCCCGCGAATGCCCTGCAGAATGTTCTTGATGTGGTGCGAGAGCGTGGCGATGGTTTGGCCCATGGCCGCCAAGCGTTCCGCCTGCACCATGGCCGAGTAGTAGCGGGTATCTTCCACCGCCAGCGCCGCCTGGTGCGCGATGGCCACCATCAGCTTCAGGTGATCTTGCGAAAACTTCGTGTTGCCGCCATAGCGGACCATTTCCTGGGGGCTGGTGGACGTGTCGATGTAGATGACGCCCACCATGTCGTACCGGCCCTGCATGGGAACGCAAATGGCCTCGCGCACGCCCATTTGAAGAATACTGGCGGCCGGACTGAACCGGTCGTCTTTCCGAGCGTCGCTGGTGAGCACGCCCTCGTTCCGCTGGGTGACATAGTCGAGAATCGTCTTGCTGATGGTGATCTTCTCGTCGCGGCGCACCCCGTCGCGCGTGCGGCGCACCTTGGGCACCAATTTCTTCAGCTCCGGGGCCACCAGCATGATGCAGCCGCGGTCCGCCTCGACCCACTCGAAAATCAACTCCATGATGCGGGCGAGCAGTTGATCGATATCGAGCGTGTGGCTGACGGCCAGCGCCGTGCGGTACATGACTTGCAGGTTGCTGCGCGCCCGCGCCAGCCACGAGTGCTGGGGCAGGTCGTCGCGCCCGTCGAAGATACGGCTCCCCTCCTCCTGGCTGACCGAATGGACGATCTGGGAAGCGTCGTCGGGCCGGTCGAGCAGGACCGAGCCCTCCAGGTCGTCGTCGCTTTCAGTGGCGGGGCCGGTGAACAGCATGAGCGTGTTGCCCATCTGCACCTGATCGCCGCTTTGGAGCGTATGCCGCTCGATGCGGCGACCGTTGACAAACGTGCCGTTGCTGCTGCCAAGATCGGCAAGCGCGAAGGTGTCGTCGTGCCGCCGGATTTCCGCGTGCTGCCGCGAAACCTCGGTGTCGTGCAATTGCAGGGCGCTGGACGCGTCGCGCCCGACACGCACGAAGTCCTCATCCAGCTCGAACCGGATGCCCTGATCGATCCCGCGAATGACAAACAGCGATGGCACGACGTCCCTCCAAGAGTTCCTCAATTTTACGGATCAGCGGGCCGTAGTGATAGGGCTTGGAAACGAATTCTCCGTCGGGGAACCGAGCGCGATTCCGGCGCACGCCGCCCAAAAGGACCATCGGCACCGGCTCCCGATCGCCCTGGCAGCCTAACGGTTCCGACATCGCCTCAGCAGCCGTGTCGTCGATGTCGAGGTCGAGTACCACCAAATCGGGCTGACGGCTGCGGGCAAACGCCAAGCCCCCTTCGGGCGTGTCGGCGGCGTAGGCGTTCACTCCGCGACGCGACAGCGCCATCTGGAGCACGTCGCGCGATTCCTCCGATTGGTCGACAATCAGCACCTGGTGCTGCTTCTTCAAGGCGGGGTTCTCCTTAATTCAGGGGGGCTTCGGACATCCTTGTCCGATTTTGGGGTTGCCCCCTAAAGGCGATTTGGGGCCAACTCCCGATGGGCAAGGGCCGGAGAATAGCGAATCGCCCGCGGTGTGTCAAATGGAGTTGGCTTTTTCGGCGCCGCCCGCGTCTCCTGTTCCTTCCCCGCCGGGCCCGCCTCCGCCCCTTCCCCGCCGGGCCCGCCTCCGCCCCTTCCCCGCCGGGCCTGCCTCCGCCCCTTCCCCGCCGGGCCTGCCCCGGCC
>SKZG01000340.1 GCA_007127495.1 Planctomycetales bacterium | reverse complement strand
TTGGCCGCGGGCTTCGCCGCGGCACGCTTGCGGCGAGGCAGCACGGGCACCTTGCCCGGCGCCGTGCCGGCCGGCGCGATGTAGTCACTCCGGCTGATGGCCCGAGGCGATTCCTGGGCCGCAGGCTTGGCTCCACCTGCACTCGGTGCGGGTTTCTTCGGCCCGGCGAGCACCGCCTTGACGCGCGCGACTTCCTCATCCGTGAGGCTGGCCAGCGCAGACCCCTTCCCACTGATCCCCGCCTTGTCGCAAATACCGACGAGGACCTTGCTGTCAAGGTTCAATTCCTTGGCCAAAGCGTAAATGCGGACGGCCAACTCAACTCTCCCTTCTTCGCGACGCCCGCTCCAAGCGGGTTTTGCCGCGACCATAAATGATCTCTTACATACGCACTTCCTCCTCTTGCACCGGCGCCTTCGGCGCGCCGACCCCTAGTGCGACCATGCTCTCCAGCGGAAGCAAAAAAACGGGCCTTGAGTGAATGCGTCACTGCCCCCTCCACCAAGGCGGCAGTCCGCACTCTCCCGTGCCGCTTCAACTCAACTCTCGGCGGGCGAAATATCCGACGCCGAAGGTTCCCGTTCCTCGGTGGACTCGACCACCGCATCGGAGGCCTCCTCGGTGGCATGTCCGACCTCGCCGGCCCGTTCGCCTTCGGAGGCGGGCTCTTCCGTACCCCCGGTGTTCGCCTCGTCCATCGCAGCCTCTTCGGCTCCCATGCCCGCAGTCTCCTGACCGGTTGGCGGCTGCTCTTCGGTCGATTCGGCCGACGGCTGTTCTTCGGTCGATTCGGCCGGCGGCTGCTCTTCGGTCGATTCGGCCGGCGGCTGCTCTTCGGTCGATTCGGCCGGCGGCTGCTCTTCGGTCGATTCGGCGGCGGCCTGCTCCTCGGCCTCCTTTTGGGCCTTGGCTTCCTTTTGAGCCTTGGCTTCCTTCTCGGCCTCCAGCCGGTCCTGCTCTCGCTGAAGCCGCCGCTGCTCACTTGCTCGTCGCTCAGCCTCTTCGGCCTTCACTTCCGCTTGTTTGACAATCTTGCCGACTTCTTCTTCCGTCAACCCGCCCATTTCCATCAAGTCTTCCGGTTCGATGATGGACAGGTCGTCGTAGGAGAGGAAGCCCTCGCCGACGAGTCGCTCGGCCACGTCGTCGGTCAAGCCTTCGATGGAGGCGAAACCGGTCACGGCCTGTTCGATTTGCTCGTCGAGTTCCTCGCGTGTCATGATCTCGATATCCCAGCCGCACAGCTTGCTGGCCAAACGCACGTTCTGGCCGCGTCGTCCGATAGCCAGCGACAACTGATCTTCGCGCACGAGCACAATCGCGCGGCCGAGCATTTGACAAAGGATGACCTCGTCCACCTCGGCCGGCAGCAGGGCGTTTGGTATAAACGATTGCATCTCGTCACTATATCGGACGATATCAATCCGCTCGCCGGCCAGTTCATCGACGATGTTCTTGATGCGGTTACCGCGCACGCCCACGCACGCGCCCACGCAGTCGATGCGCTGATCGCTGCTCCACACGGCAATTTTTGCGCGGTAGCCCGGCTCGCGCGAGATCGCCCGAATCTCGATCACGCCTTCGCCAATTTCGGGAATCTCTTGTTCAAACAATCGCTGCACCAACTGCGGCTTCGTGCGGCTGAGGATGACGCGAACGCGACTTCCCGACTTCTTCACCTCGTACACGGTCGCCCGCACGCGTTCGTTCACGTGGTGCGTTTCCCCGGGAATCTGTTCGCCGCGCGGCAGGATGGCTTCCGTATTGGGCAAAGCGACGTACCCGGTTCCTCCCTCGTAGCGATTGATCACGCCGGTGACCAGTTGCCCGATCTGTTCCTCGTACTCGTCGAACAGGGTATCGCGTTCGGCCTCCCGGATCTTTTGGATCATCACCTGCTTGGCCATCTGCGCGCCAATGCGCTCGGCAATTTGTTCGGGAGCGAGTGGTTCGCCATCGTGCGTGCCCGTGATGGTCCCGCTGTCGCGGTCGATGGTGATTTCGATTTCTTCCTCTTCGCCGAAGTGCTTTTTGGCAGCGGAAACCAGCGCAGCCTCGATTCCGTCGAAAACTACCTCCTTATCGATATTTTTGTCGCGGTGGATCGTGTCGACCAATCGCAAGACTTCATTGGGATCCATCGTTTCTTCCGTTCCTTTGTTTCGACTGCGCGCCCGTCCCGTACTGCCACGGTGCCCTACAATTCCATCCATTGTAGCGGTTTGGCCCCAAGCCACATAGGCGTGACGCAGGGTGACTCCCACAATCAAGTAAGCATAACGGGCAGAAAATGTGGTGTCAAGCCGCCCGAAACACTCCGTGACAGTTACTGCCGGCCGCCTGATTCTTTCCCCGTAACCCCTTCACCTGCCCTGGAAGCCCGATTTCCGCCTCTTCAGGCTGCCTTTTAGACATACCGTCGAATCAAAACGGCACTGGCTTGGCCCTGGGGCGTAACGCTCAGGTTCACGAAGCACTCACCGGGCGCACCCCCCTCTGAAGGCGGGAACGTCAGCGCGCATTCGGGATCCGGCGCTTCCAGGTTGAGAATGGCGAAGAGGGCGGAGTGGCGCAAGGCCATCAAACTGGCGACCAGTTCGACCACGCCGGTTCCCGCGCCAAGGTGGCCGAAATGCCCTTTCGCGGTGGTCACCGGCACACGCCCCGCGTGGCTCCCCAGCACCTCGCAAATGGCCCGGGCTTCGTCGATGTCCGACAGTCGGGTGCCGAGGCCGTG
>SKZG01000469.1 GCA_007127495.1 Planctomycetales bacterium | reverse complement strand
GAAGTGCCGCACAAGTTCCGGCGAGTGGTCGTAGTCGATTTTGACCGGAACGGACGACGCATGGACCGAAGCCACCACGTCCGCTCGGCGCAGCACGCTATGTTCGTTGTCGCGGCAAACGGTGCACCAGGACGCCCTAATGTAGACCAATACGGGCCGGCGCGACTCAGCGGCCTGCCGCTTCGCTTCGTCGAGCGTGGAACGCCAGTGGATGTCCGATTGACCCGAAGCAATCGCGCCAAGGCCGAAGAGGACGATTGGAGCCGCCAGAAGGATGCTTCCTCCGTTTCTAAGTGCAGGCCGCTTCGTTGTAGTAGGCACGCGCCGTGTACCGTCGCTGAAACAGAGGCCGGCTGCACGTAGAAACGGAAGAGCGAAAAGCATCCCTAGATATCGCATATATCCCATCCTGCTTTGTTTTTTGGGCACGTCCTGCTCTCGTAACCATCCACACGGGGGAATGTTCCAATTTTCGCGGCACAAAGGGCGTTTTTGTCCAATGGTCCACCGTTTCCGCCGCGAAAATGGGGCTGTCCCCTTCACACAGAGCGGAGAAACCTGCCCGCACCGTCCCGTGAACAGTACCTCTTCCCGAACATGCCAGAGAAAAAGGCATAGTCAAAGGGGGTGGCATGATGGTACACTAAAAAGGCTGCCATGCATCGAGAAACGCGAGCGCCGGTCGGTAGAAACTACCAGTAGTATCGGAAATTACGTCTGTACAATATGGGAGAAAAACGACGATGATGACGAGATTGACGGTTTTTCGGGGGAAAAATGCCCGCTATCATGGTTTCCTCTTGCAAACCGCGTTGCCCTGTTGTATAACCAATTACAGCTTGCTAGAATGATTAGCCCAGGCTGAATGGTCCGTTGCTATAAAGGGCCTGTCTGCAAAGGTCAGCCTGAAATTCGCTTGTGCCGAGTTCGTCTCGGCGATCTGGCCCGTTTTCCGAACGCCGGTTTTGCTTGGCTGAGGTAACAATCGGGTCGGGGCAGGGTGGCAGATCGATGGTGCCGCAAAGATGCCTGCTGGGATTCATCGTGCCTGGACATCGGAGGCACGACATGAAGCGATTCGATTATTCCAAAACAGCTCGCATTTCCCGGGGCGTTCAAGCCAAAGACAAAGCTGGTAGTCAACCAAGTCGCCAGTCCGGACGCCGTGCCCAACCTGCTAGCCTGCATTGAAGGAAGATCGACAGAATCCGATGCCTGACGCGCATGGTTGCCCTGTCGGGATGCGAAACCTCCGGTCGGCTCGGCGCAGATCGGATGCGCGCAGAACAGTGTTTCAATCGAAGAAACTGGAGTAAATATCATGGCCAAACGGAAGAAAAACCGGCCTCGCGGACGTGGCGGTAATCAAGCGGTCGGAAGCCGCGGTCGCCCGCGCCCCGGACGCCTTGAAGGCAATGGAAGCCGTCCGGTCGACACGGCCGATACGGGCGACCCCGGCGTAACCGAACCCGGCGGCGGCGTGTTGGAGTTGCATCCCAACGGCTATGGGTTCCTTCGCGATCCCAACGCCAACTATGTCCGCCAAATCTCCGATCCGTTTGTGCCCGGGAGTATGATCGAGAAGTACCGGCTTCGAGAAGGAGTGCATCTGAACGGATTGGTCCAGCCAGCGCGAAAGCAACAGGGGCCCCGCTTGCGCGAACTGCAAGATGTCGACGGCATGGACCCGGATGCGTACCAAAACGTCAAGACCTTCGATGAACTGACGCCGATCAATCCCGAGTCGTGGCTGAAGCTCGAAACGGGCGCCCAACCGCTGACCACGCGCGTGATGGACCTGCTCACGCCGCTGGGCAAGGGGCAGCGGGCCCTGATCGTGGCGCCGCCCCGAACCGGTAAGACGATCCTACTGCAACACATTAGCCACGGGATTGCCACGAATTACCCCGATGTCAAGCTGATTGTCCTGCTGATCGATGAGCGGCCCGAAGAAGTGACCGATATGAAGCGGGCTGTCATCGGCGAGGTCGTTGCCAGTAGTCTCGACCGCGAAATCGAGAGCCATGTCCGACTTTCGCAACTCGTCGTTGAGCGATGCAAGCGTCTGGCCGAGATGGGCAAGGACGTGGTCATGCTCATGGACTCCATCACCCGCCTGGCTCGCGCATTCAACAAATGGGTGGGCAACACGGGCCGCACCATGTCGGGCGGCGTCGACATCAAGGCCATGGACATTCCGAAGAAGCTGTTCGCCACCGCGCGCCTGTTCGAGGAAGGCGGCTCGTTGACCATCGTTGGCACCGCGCTGGTCGACACGGGCAGCCGTATGGACGAGTTGATCTTCCAGGAGTTCAAGGGAACGGGCAACATGGAGCTTGTGCTCGACCGGAAGTTGTCCGACCGGCGCATTTGGCCCGCCATTGACATCACCCAGTCCGGCACCCGGCGCGAGGAAAAGCTCCTTCCACCCGACTGGCTCCACGCCATCACCATGCTCCGCCGCACGCTGTCGAGCATGCACCACGTCGATGCCATGGAGCAGCTCACCTCGAAACTGGCCAAATTCAACTCGAACGAGGAGTTCATCAAGCTCATCAGCGGTTCCGCCTAGCGCGGTCGCGCTTTCGGAGGGTAAGCGAATTGGTTAGCAGCCTCACTGGAAATGAGGTGCCCCTTGACCGGGGTTGCGGGTTCGAGTCCCGTGCCCTCCGCTAAACGGATTTTCACCATCACTCACCACCCCGCAAACCTCGCGTTTTGTGGGGTTTTTTCGTTTC
>SKZG01000489.1 GCA_007127495.1 Planctomycetales bacterium | reverse complement strand
GGGTGGAGGACCTGTTCCCCTACCCCACCGACGAGGAGCCGGCGGCATGACCAGTTTCCAGGGAACCCCCACGTATCCCGACCACGCCTGGCACGGTAACGCCACCGTGTTGGAAAACGTACAGATTGCGCGCGCAACGTTTCGGATTCGGCTAGCGTCGCCGCCGTTGGCTGAGCGCATTGTGCCGGGCCAGTTTCTCATGCTGCGGCTGCCGCGGCGCGACGACCCACTGTTGGGCCGTCCGCTCGCGCTCTACGCAGTCGTTCCCGATGCTAGCGGACGCCCGCATGCCGTCGACGTGGTCTATCTGATCATCGGCCGCATGACCAGCCGGCTGAGAGAAGTGCCTGCCGGAGCGAAACTGGATGTATGGGGTCCTTTGGGCAATGGGTTCCCGCCGGATGAAGCAGAACACCTGGTGATGGTGGCCGGTGGAATTGGGCAAACGCCGTTCCTATCGCTCGGGCGCGAGTTCCTGGGCATGCAGCGGTACGGAAAGCCGCCCCGCGCAGTGCCGGTCGCCAAGAAGGCGACACTATGCTACGGAGCGCGTTCGGCCGAATTCCTGGCCGGAGTCAGCGACTTCGAAGCGGCCGGCATCGAGGTGCATTTGGCGACCGACGATGGTTCGCGGGGACATCGGGGGTTGGTCACCGATCTGATTGCGCCGCTGGTGGCGAAGTCGCCGTGGCCGTGCCGGATTGTCTGCTGCGGTCCGGAACCGATGATCGCGGCGACCGCCCGGATCGCGCAGCGGCTTGCCATTCCATGCCAGGTATCGCTGGAAACGCCCATGGCCTGCGGCATTGGCGCTTGCTTTAGCTGTGTGGCGCGCATCCGAGACGAGTCGGGCAACTGGGACTACCGGCGCACCTGCGTCGAGGGCCCGGTGTTTGACGCTCAGCATGTTGTCTTCGACAACGAAGAACTCGGCGCACCCTCGGCACGGGAAGCTGAGTAGCGGCCGTTCACGGGATGCCGTTTCCCACGGCAAGCCAGCCGGCCCACGGCGAGGACGATGGCGGCCAGCAGGGCAAGGACGGCGAACACGGGGAATATGCCGGCAAACAGCGCGAACAGGCCGATGATCGCCAGCGTGATCGGGTGGCCGAGCCAGCGGCAACGGCCGCGGCGGACGGCGCGCAGAAGCAGCCAGCCGAGCCCCAACGCGGCCAACACCGCGGCAATACGGCCCAAGCCCCAATACAACCGTCGCGAAACGTGCCGGCCGTGCAACTCCAGCCGTCCGCCGGTGGTGGTGAACACGTATTGCCGGCCGCGTTCGGGCAAGGTGAAATCGAGGCTGGCCAGCCCGGTGGCGGGTCTGACTGGAAGGACAAAATCGGCCACGGGGTAGACGACTCCATCCGAGGCTTGGCTGCCACCGTCCCCAGCCGCGCCGCCGCGGCCGCCCATCGGATCGAAGCCGCCGAACTGGGGAACGGCCAACCGGAACCCCTCCTGTTGAGAGGGGGTATCGGCAGCAGCTTCCCCCGCCTGCCCGGCCGTGCGACGGTCGCTGGCGCGACCCAGCCTGTCGCCATTGTCTGCCTGCGGCATTTGGGCTTGTTGCGATCGCTCGTCGAGCCGCCGCTGATACATCTGCACGGACGACTGCGGCGCTTTCTGCTGCATTTGCGCTTCTTCGCGCTCCCGCCCTTCGGCCGTCAAGTCTTTGTCTCCATCGCTCTTGAGCTGAGGCGCCAGGGGCTGTTGCCTTTTTGGCGCCGAGCCTTTCTTGCCGCGGAACAACTCATTGCGGCCGTCTGGCTGCGGTTGACCCTCGCGGGGCTTCTCTTCGTCGGTCAACCCGCTCTCACGGAGGCTATCTGCCGGGGCATTGTTCAACTGGCTCTTGTTCAACCACTCGGTACTCAGTTCCATGCCCTTGCCCGGGGCATCGTCGCCGGGGCGGGGCCCGGCGGCAGACTCGGCGTCCCAGTTGTAGTCGTAGTGTTGTACCACGTTCCTGGACCGGCTGAGGCGCTGCTGCTCGACGAGTTCGTTCATCCGGTAACGGTTGTCGTATTCGACGGTTTTCTGCACGCCCTGGTCGAACCGTTCCACTTCCTCTTGCGCCTCCTGCAGCATGCGCCGGCTGGCTTCCATCTCGCCTGCCGCCTCGTAGCGGCCGCCGTACTCACCGAACCGCTCGGTGTAGCTCTCCATCGCCATCCCCAGTTGCTTCAGATTCTGTGCCGATCGGACCTTCTCGAACGTGCTGCCGTGCCGGAGCGTGCCGAGAAGCTGCTCGACCTGCTCTTGGTGGAACTCGGACCAACCGGCAGACAGCGCCTGCCGGTCGGCCGGCCGGCCCAGCGTGCCCTCGAAGTCGAACCAGTCCTTCCCCTCGGGCAGCAGGAGCCGCACCTGGCTGCGGTCGACCGCTAAATTGCGAACCTCCAGCAGCGGAAACTCCACGCGGCCCATCACCCCCAGCGGCGGCATGTTGCCGCCATAGCCAAGCACGACGTCGTAGGCCACGTCGCCGACGGCTGTCTTGACCAGCGGGATGCGGACCAGATGGGCATCGGACGCATCGGAGGGGGACAGTCCCATTTTCGCGGCCACAGCGTCGGGCGATAGGGTTTCGGTGCCGGTGGGCCGCGAAAATTGGGACAGTCCCCGGTGGGGTTTCACGGGCTCGCCGGCGACGCGCGCGGTCCATAGGGTTGCGCCGGGCGGAAGCTGCACTTCAAGAAACTGCTCCGTGGCGTTGTCGACCTTCATGGTCACCTG
>SKZG01000057.1 GCA_007127495.1 Planctomycetales bacterium | reverse complement strand
GGTCGAGGAAAAGGAATCGGCCATTTCGGTTACCCGGTCGCCCGAACTACGACGGTACACGACTCGGCCCGGTCGCGTTACGCGAAACGAAAAGACAATGCGGCCCGGATCCGCAGGATGCTGCTCAGCCGTCACTCCGTCGATCTGGGCGTAGGCCCCGATCGTGGAGGAATAAAGTGCCCAAAGGACTCCGAGCAACGCAACCACCCCGACGGCCAGGACGGCGGCCAGCACCCGGTTTTGAGCCCCAAGCTTCCGGTCCTGGAGCCGAAGCTGCTCGAGCCAAGCCTGCATCTCGGGGCTTGCGCTCATGTCGACCATCGGCGGCCCCGGCGCCGGCGGCGACCCACTGGTGATCGCAGGCGAACGACCGGCCTCGGGCGGCGGGGTATCAGTCATGACAAGGTGATGCGGGAGTATCGGGTCGCGAAACACTTTATTGTGACACAAATGCGACCGAACCGCAACTGCCCACCCCTCTAAATAGAGGATCAAATCCCACAATAGAGAGCGGGTCGGGTGGCGTTCATCTTCGACCACCGCTCCGGGTCGGGCACAAGCCGGCCGGTGGCGTCCACGACTTGTGTACAACAACGACGCATTCACGCCCCGCCGCGGTCGTCTCGCGCCGGCTTCCGCCGATACCGGTAGTACGCCGCGCATGCGCCCTCGGCCGAGACCATTGGGGCGCCCAGCGGCCGTTCCGGGCTGCACTGCGCGCCGAACGCGGGGCACTGGCAGGGCCGAATCCGGCCTTGAAGCACGTCGCCCGCGCGGCACATGTCGGGCTCTTCGGCGGTGATATGCCCGAGGTCGAAACGGCGCTCGGCGTCGAACTGGGCAAACGCCTCGTTCAGCCGCCAGCCGCTGGCCGGTATCTCGCCAATGCCGCGCCACTTGCGCGCGGTGACCTCAAAGACCTCGGCCAGTTGCCGCTGGGCCGTCAAGTTGCCCTCGGAGCATACCACCCGCCGGTACGCATTCTCGACCTCGTGCCGGCCCGACTCCAGTTGCTCCACACACAGCAGGACGCCGCGCAGGATATCGAGCGGCTCGAACCCGGTAATCACGATGGGCACGCGGCATTGCTCGGCAATCGGCCGATACTCGCCGGCGCCCATCACCGTACACACATGGCCGGCGGCCAGGAAGCCCTGCACGCGGCAGTCGGGCGCATCGAGCACGGCGCGGATGGCCGGCGGCACGAGTACGTGCGCGACGAGCATGGAAAAGTTCTTCAGCCCCAAACGCGCGGCCTGGACCGCCGCCATCGCATTGGCCGGGGCCGTGGTCTCGAAGCCGATGGCGAAGAACACCACCTGCCGATCCGGATGCTTCCGCGCCAGCGACACGGCGTCGATGGGCGAGTACACGATGCGCACGTCGCCCCCTTCGCTCTTGACGGTGAACAGGTCCTTCCCGGAGCCGGGTACCCGCAGCATGTCGCCGAAGCTGCAAAAGATGACCTCCGGGCGGGCTGCCAGTGCAATGGCCCGGTCAATGGTCTCGATGGGCGTGACGCATACCGGGCAGCCGGGGCCGTGAATCAGGTGAATCTGCTCGGGAAGAATCTCGTCGAGGGCGAACCGGACGATCGCGTGTGTCTGCCCACCGCACACCTCCATGATGCTCCACGGCCGCGTCACCCGAGAGGATATCGCGCGCACCAGCGCGCGGGCGGCATCGGCATCGCGGTATTCGTCGAGGTATTTCATGACTCGTTCCATTGCCCCGCGCCGGCCGCCCCATCAGCCGCCACGCGCTAGCGTCCGGTTCCGTAGCCCCGCGCCGGCCGCCCCATCAGCCGCCACGCGCTAGCGTCCGGTTCCATTGCCGCGCGCCGGCCGCCCCATCAGCCGCCACGCGCTAGCGTCCGGTTCCGTAGCCCCGCGCCGGCCGCCCCATCAGCCGCCACGCGCTAGCGTCCGGTTCCATTGCCGCGCGTTGGCCGCCCCATCAGTCCGGTTCCGTTGCGCCGTGCGGTATCAACTCCAGCATCATCATACACCATGCGAAACGCTGGCGAAAGGCGAAAGGTGGATGGTGGATAGCCTCCTGACCTCTGACTTCCGACTTCCGACCTCCGATTTCTGGCTTCCTTCGTCATTTGGCTTTCGACATTCGACATTCGATTTTTTGGGTGTCAATTTTTCGGTTTTGCGCTTTTGACCCCCCATGTCTACGGTTGGCCGCTTTCTTACCGCGTCAGCGCGTTCACTAACAACCAGCAACCAGCAACTAACAACTAACAACTAACAACTAACAACTAACAACTAAGAACTAAGAACTAAGAACTAAGAACTATACGCATGTATACTTTTCCAAGCCTACCAAATCCGCCATCGGATTGCAAGGCGAAAAAACAGGCCAGGGGGATGGCGGGTGGACCTCCGGCTTCCGACCTCCGACCTCCGATTTCTGGCTTCCTTCGTCATTTGGCTTTCGACATTCGACCTTCGTTGCTGGCCGTTGCGGCTGGTGCCGTTCCCCAAGGAGGTTCGCCTGGGCGAGGGCGCCTTCCCCGCTACGGCGAGGGTTTTTGCCAGTATCCGGACGTATCGGAGCGGATCGCCTTCTGGGACGAGCACCTGCGCGAGTTGGCGGCGCTGGAGGACGATAACCTGCCGGTCGCGTACCTCAGCGAGATGGACCAGGGGCTCTACGGCGGCCTGCTGGGCGGCGAGGCGCAGTTCCTTTCCGACCCGGCCACCGGCTGGATCAGCTCGATGGTCAAGCCGCTGCTG
>SKZG01000272.1 GCA_007127495.1 Planctomycetales bacterium | reverse complement strand
GCGGGCCACCCGCCGGGCCGCGGGCCCGGCCGGCAGCGGGCCGGCCGGCTCGGGTGCCGGCCTTTCCGGTTCCTTGCCCTTCTCGGCCGATGGTTTCGGCTTCTGCGTTTTCTCTTTTTCGGCGGCGGCCTCCGCTTGTTCCCTTTGGGGCTTCTCGCCCTCGCCCTTCTCGCCCTCTCTCTTTTCCTTCCCGGCCGGCTCTTCGCCCTCCGATTCCTCGGCGGGCTGTTCCTCGCCTTCGACGGTCAAGAGCGTTTGCCCGATTTGGACCGTATCGCCTTTTTTCACGTGGAGCTTGCTCACTTTGCCGCCGAACGGGCACGGCACTTCGATGACCGCCTTGTCGGTTTCGAGTTCGACCACACCCTGGTTCGGCTCGATCTGCTCGCCTTCGCGCACCAGCACGTTGACGACATCACCGCTTTCGATATTCTCCCCCAGTTCGGGCAGTTTACACTCGTTCGCCATGGTCAGCACCTATACTTTCACCGGGTTGGGTTTATTGGGATCGAGCCCCAGGGTCTTGACGGCCTGGGCCAGTTTCGTTTTCGGGTACTTGCCTTGCCGGGCCAGCTCGCTGAGGGCGGCCAGGGCGATATTCTCGGCGTCGACCTCGAAGAAGCGGCGCAACTCTTTTCGGGCCTCGCTCCGGCCAAAACCGTCGGCGCCAAGCACCACGTAGTCGGGCCCGACCCACGGCGCGATGCTGAGCCCGAGCGCCGTGGCGTAGTCGAGGGCCGCCACGACCGGCCCCTCGTTTCCGGCCAGCACCTGCCTCACGTACGGCACACGCGGCTTTTCGCCCAGTTGCAGGCGATTGTGGCGGTCGCAGTCGCGCCCGTCGTAGTAGAGCGCCTTGTAGCTGGTGACGCTGTACACGTTGCTTCCCACCCCAAACTGCGTTTCCAGGATATCCTGCGCCCGGAGCGCCTCCCGCAGGATGGCCCCGCTGCCGAACAGTTGCACCTTGGGCTTCTTAGAGCCCAGGTCGCGCTCCGTAAGTCGGTACATGCCGCGCAGGATGCCCTCGGTGGAACCCTGGGGCAGCAGGGGCATTTCGTAGTTCTCGTTCATCAGCGTGATGTAGTAGAAGATGTCCTCCCCCTCGTAGTACATCCGCTTCATGCCGTCGAGCACGATGACCGACATTTCGTAGGCGTACGCCGGGTCGTACGCTTGCAGGTTCGGGTAGGCCAGCGCGAACAGGTGGCTGTTGCCGTCCTGGTGTTGAAGCCCTTCGCCCGCCAGCGTGGTGCGGCCGGCGGTACCGCCCAAAAGGAACCCGCGGCATCGCATGTCGCCGGCGGCCCAAATCAGGTCGCCGATGCGCTGGAAGCCGAACATGGAATAATAGATGAAGAACGGGATCAGGTTCACGCCGTGGCTCGAATGCGCCGTGCCGGCGGCGATCAGCGACGACATCGACCCCGCCTCGGTAATGCCCTCTTCCAGAATCTGCCCGTCCTTCGCCTCGCGGTAGTACAGGAACGTTTCGCTATCGACCGGCTCGTAAAGCTGCCCGACGTGCGAGTAGATGCCGAACTGACGGAAGAGCGATTCCATCCCGAAGGTGCGGGCTTCGTCCGGAACGATGGGCACGACGTAGCGGCCCACGTTCTTGTCGCGAAGCAGCCGGGCCAGCAGGCGCACGAACGCCATCGTGCTGGAAACTTCACGGCCCTCGCTGCCGGCGAAGAACTCGGCGAAGTCCTCCCACTTCGGCGGCTTCAGCTTCACTCGCGCCGTGCCGCGCCCCGGCACGAAGCCGCTGAGCTTTTCACGCCGCTCGTGCAGGTAGCGCATTTCCGGGCCATCGGCCGGCGGCTTGTAGAACTCGGCCCGGCGGGCGGCGTCTTCGGAAATGGGGATGTCGAACCGGCGGCGGAACTCGACCAACTCGTCCTCGTTGAGCTTCTTCTGCTGGTGCGTGATGTTCCGCCCTTCGCCCGACTCGCCCAGCCCGTAACCCTTGATCGTCTGTGCCAGCACCACGGTGGGCGATCCCTTGTGCTCGGTGGCGGCCTTGTAGGCGGCATACACCTTGGCCGGATCGTGCCCCCCGCGGCGCAGCCGGCGTATCTGCTCGTCGTCGAGGTGCTCGACCAGCTTCTTCAGGTACGGTGTGTTGAAGAAGTGCTCCCGGATGTAGCCGCCGGACGCGACGGCGTACTTCTGGAACTGGCCGTCGACCACCTCGCCCATCCGGCGGACCAGTTCGCCGGTGGTGTCGGCCTCCAGCAGCGGGTCCCAGTCGCCTCCCCATACCACCTTGACGACGTTCCAGCCGGCGCCGCGGAACGCCCCTTCCAGTTCCTGCATGACCTTGCCGTTGCCGCGCACGGGCCCGTCGAGCCGTTGCAGGTTGCAGTTGATGACAAAGGTGAGGTTGTCGAGCTTCTCGCGCGAGGCCAGGGTGATGGCTCCCAGCGATTCCGGCTCGTCGCATTCGCCGTCGCCCAGAAAGGCCCACACACGGGAGGCCTCGGCCTCGGGCAGGATACCGCGGTCCACCAGGTAATGGTTGAACCGCGCCTGGTAAATGGCCATGATGGGCCCGAGGCCCATCGAAACGGTGGGAAACTCCCAGAAGTCGGGCATGAGCCAAGGGTGGGGATAGGACGACACGCCCGGCTTCTCCTGCAATTCGCGGCGGAAGTTTTCCAGGTGATGGTCCTGCAAGCGGCCCAGGAGCCATGCCCTCGCGTAGATGCCCGGCGTCGAGTGGCCCTGGAAGTACACCTGGTCCG
>SKZG01000306.1 GCA_007127495.1 Planctomycetales bacterium | reverse complement strand
GTGCAATTCCATCCCGAATATGTCCCTGCCAGCGGCACGGAAATTGAAGTGACCGTCTACTGGAAAGACGACGACGGACAGGTCCAGACCGCCCGCGCACAGGACTGGATCCGGAACACCGAAACGAACGAGGCGATGACCGAGCCGTGGGTTTTCGCCGGGTCGGGGTTCTGGGTCGATCCGAGCGGTGAGAAAGTTTACCAGGCCGAAGCTGGCGATTTGATTTGCGTGGCGAACTTCGCCACGGCCACGCTCGACGTGCCCGTCGAAAGCAGTCAGGCGAACCACCTGCTGAGCTACACCGCGTACACAGAGCGCATTCCGCCGCTCGAAACTCCGGTGACAGTTGTCCTCCATCCAAAACTCCAGCCGGAGACGGAGGAAGCGGCGCAGGAACCGGTCGACGAACCGGCGGAGGATGTGACGGAGGAAGCGGCAGAGGAACCGGCGGAGGATGTGACGGAGGAAGCGGCAGAGGAACCGGCGGAGGATGTGGCAGAGGAACCGGCCGACGAAACGGCCGAGTAACCGCTCAATTCAGCAAGCGGTCGACACTGGCAATAAGCCGGTCCATGGGAAATGGCTTGCGAATGTAGTCGTCCACACCCAGGAGTTCGGCGTAAGCCTTGTGCCGGCTGCCCTCGTTCGCCGTAATCATGATAATCCTTAGTGGGACGGGCCGGCTATGCCGTAGCCTCTCCAGCACGAGGAAACCGCTACGGCGAGGCATCATCATGTCGAGGATCATCAGGTCGGGATTCTCCCGCTCGGCCAGGGCAAGGCCCTGGTTGCCGTCGCGGGCGATGAGGACCTCATAGCCTTTCGCCTCCAATGCGATGCGCAGCGATTCGATGATCTCGCGGTCGTCGTCGACCAGAAGGATTCGCTTCGATTCTTTGGCGTCCGCTGCCTGCGGATCGGATTCTGTGTTCTGGGCTCGTTGCATTGCCATATCGCACCTCAAGGAGCGGAAAGCGATGGGTCCACGTAGTCCGACACCTTGTCCCAAACGTGGAAACGCGGATCTTCCGTTTCTAGTTGCAAGCCGTTCGAATATCGCGGCCACGCGCCGTCGTGCCCCCGGGCAAAGCGGTCAGGCACCTAGAAACGGAAAAGCCGTAAACCTTTATTGATACCAGACAATCGCACGGTCCGCAAGCCTCCACCCCCTTGTCAGAGAAAGACGTCCGAAAATGGTCCCCCTCGGAATGGCGCATTTGTTGCCCACGCACAGGGGTCGCTACCCCTCTCGGGTATCGGAACACAGCTTGCCCCGGCCGCAGGTGCCTGATACGATGGAACCGTTGTCACCGCTTGGCACTTCGCATGAAGACCAACGAAGCCCGGCCGAAGGGGACGGTTCCCCGTGAACGGCTACAAGGGGGGGAGGACGCCTGATCGGGCGCGATCATGGGATACCGCACGCTTCGCCACTGCTTGACTGACCTTCGCTCCACGGGGCAATTGGTTTCCGTTGAGGCGCCCATCGACGCCCACCTGGAAGCCGCCGCCATCCAGCGGCGCCTTTTCCGTGCCGGCGGGCCCGCTGTCTTGATGGAAAACGTACGCGGCTGCGCCTTTCCCATGGTGTGCAATCTGTTCGGCACCATGGATCGCGTGCGGTACATGTTCCGCGATACTCTGGAGGGGCTCCGGCAGCTTGTCAGCCTCCAAGCCGATCCGGCCGACCTGCTGCGCCACCCGCGACTGTACCTGAAAACGCCTTGGCCCGCCTGGAATGCCCGACCCCGACGTGTGCGCCGTGGGGCCGTGCTGGCCAACGAGACCACGCTCGACCAGTTGCCGCAACTGCGATCGTGGCCGGATGACGGCGGTTCGTATGTCACGCTGCCCCAGGTGTATACCGAAGACCCCGACCAGCCCGGCCTCGACCATTCCAACCTGGGCATGTATCGAGTCCAGCTTTGCGGCGGGCAGTACGAGCCCAACCGCGAGGCCGGAATGCACTATCAGCTTCACCGCGGCATCGGGGTGCATCACGCCAAGGCCATCCGTCGCGGCGAGCGACTGCCGGTCCACGTGTTCGTGGGCGGGCCGCCGGCTATGAGTGTTGCCGCCGTCATGCCCTTGCCCGAGGGCATGAGCGAACTGACCTTCGCCGGAGTGCTGGGCGGCCGCCGCGTACCCATGATTTGCCGCAAAGGCCAACTACCCATCCACGCTGAAGCCGATTTCTGCATTAGCGGCTACCTCGATCCCGATACGGTGAAACCGGAGGGGCCATTCGGCGATCACTTAGGTTATTACAGCCTGGCCCACGACTTTCCGGTGCTGAAGGTTCAGCGGGTGGCCCATCGGGACGATGCCGTATGGCCTTTCACCGTGGTGGGCCGGCCCCCCCAGGAAGACACCATGTTCGGTGAACTCATCCACGAGTTGGTCGGGCCGGTGTTGGACAAGAAGGTGCCGGGCGTGCGGGCCGTGCATGCCGTCGATGCGGCGGGCGTGCATCCACTCTTGCTGGCCCTTGGCAGCGAACGGTACGTACCCTATGAAAAACGGTGCCGGCCGCGCGAATTGTTGACCCAAGCCAACGCCATCTTGGGACAAGGGCAGTTGTCGTTGGCGAAATACCTCTTCATCGCGGCCGCAGAGGACGCTCCCGACCTGGGCGTCGCGAATATCCCCGAGTTCCTCCGACACGTACTGGAGCGGAGCGACTGGCGCCGCGATTTGCACTTTCAAACCTGCACCACCATCGATACGCTCGACTACAGCGGGACAGGGCTGAACCAGGGCTCGAAGCTGGTCGTCGCCGCCACCGGTCCGCAGGTGCGCAACTTGGCCGTAGCAATCGACAGCCGCGTACACGTGCCCGAAGAACGAGGTTTTACGGACCCTCGCGTGTTCCTGCCGGGGATCCTGGTGGTTTCCGGGCCGAAATACCGGCCTGATTCGACCGGGGCGGATGCGGCCGTCGGGCATTTCTGCCAATCGTACAAACGCGGCGACGCGATCAATGGCTTCCCCCTGATTGTGGTGGTGGACGATAGCGCCTTCGCCGCGAGCAACCTGGAGAACTTTCTTTGGACCACGTTCACGCGCAGCAACCCGGCGGCCGATATTTACGGCATCGAGTCGTTCGAGCATCAGAAGCACTGGGGGTGCCTTGGTTCGCTGGTGATCGACGCCCGCTCCAAGCCGCACCATGCGCCGCCGCTGATTGAAGACCCTGCCGTGACGCGCCGCGTCAATGAGTTGGCGGCGCGCGGCGGCCCCTTCCACGGACTATGGTAACATGCATGATATCGGTCGACACGAGACCGGCACGCCAATCTTTGCCGATCCTTAAGGTCCCATCTCTTGCCACCTGGACGAGGCAGGTCGCGTCCGGTAGGTTCCCATCCAGTACGGCCTGGAAAGCAGGTGTTTTGATGCAGACGATCGAGTTCGAGCAACCGTTTCACGTCTTCTCGGCATCGGATGTGCGCACCGCCCTGCCGATGGAAGAGTCGGTCAAGGCGATGAAGGCGGCCTACCAGGAGCTTTCCGCCGGCGGGGCGACCGTGCCGCTGCGCACCCATATCGCGCTTCAGCAGCATGCGGCCGACGTGCTGGTGATGTCCTGTTATAGCCCCCGGCTGAAGCAGGTGGGGCTGAAGATCATCACGCTGCACGAGCGGAATGTCGATGTCGGCTTGCCCTATATCCAGGCCACGGTGATGGTGGTCGACGCCGAACGCGGCACGCCGCTGGCGCTGATGAGCGGCGCGGTGCTGACCGCGATCCGGACGGGCGGGGGCGCCGGGGCGGCAACGGATGTGCTGGCGCGTTCCAATGCCACGCGGGTGGCGCTGTTCGGGTCGGGCACGCAGGCGGCGACACAACTGGAGGCAATGTGTACCGTGCGCCCCATCCGCCATGCCGTGGTCTTCGACGTGGATCATTCCCGCGCGGGCCGGTTTGCCGAGCGCATGGAGGCGGAACTCCGGATCGAGGTTGCCGTGGCGGCAACGCCGGCGGCCGCGCTGGCCGAGGCCGACATCGTCTGCACGGCCACCACCGCGCGCGAGCCGGTTTTCGACGACAGGGACGTTGCACCGGGCACGCACATCAACGCCATCGGCGTGTACAAGCCCCACGAGCGCGAGATTCCCGGCGCCACGGTGGCGCGAGCGCGCGTCGTGGTCGACGAACGGTCCGCCGCGTGGCAGGAAGCCGGTGAACTCGTTCTGGCGCGCCGGGAGGGGCTCATCAGCGAGTCGCATGTGCATGCCGAAATCGGCGAGATCCTCGCAGGAGTGAAGCCCGGACGCCAGGCGGACGAAGAGATCACGCTGTTCAAGTCGGTCGGCGTCGCGAATCAGGATTTGGCGGCGGCGCACGTCGTGCTGGAACGCGGCGCCCGGCTGGGGCTGGGGGCGGAGGTGGGGCTGTAGGAATCGCTCTACTCGTGATCGAGGCCGGCGAGGATGCGGGCGGCTTCGTCGTCGAAGGGGAAGGAGGCGTAGTGGCCAAGCTGCCGGCGCTCGACCCGCAGCCGGGCCGCGGTGGCGTCGCTGTCGGCCGCGGCAATGCGGGCGTCGAAGCCGGCGACTACCTCGCGCGCGGCCTCGCGGCCTCGCTCGAACGCCTGCCGCGCTGCCGGGCCGTGCTGCGCCACGGCCGCATCGAGCCGGGCGAGGGTCTCGGCCGGAACCTGCCAGGCGTCGGGAACGGCCGACGCGGCGAACGCGTACAACCGGCCGGCCCAGTCGAACAGGCTTTCGCCGTATGTGCCGTATCCGTTCGCGTCGTCGCCCGGCCGGGGAACCTGCCCAATCAACTCCGCCAACTGAACGATGCCTGCCGGATAACGCCGCCGGTCGAACTGCACCCAGGCAACCGCCCGCACCGGCAGCAGGAGTTCGGGCTTTTCAAGGCGCAGCTCCAGGAAGTGCCGTTCCGTTTCGTCCCGGTCGCGGGCTTTCAACAGCAACAGGCCGTAGAGCAGCCGCGGCTCCGGCTCGGCGCCTGCAAGCCGGCGCGCCGTGGCGTAGTCGGGGTCGAACGTTTCCCGGTCGGGCTGGGCGGCCCGCAGGTGCATCGCCAGTCGGCGGATGGCTCTTTGGGCCTCTTCCGACAGCCGGGGCGGCCGGTCGTCGGGCAGGATCAACTGGGGCGTTTGCGTGGCGGAAACGTGCGCCGCGCTGCGCGGCATGGCCTCGTTGAGGTACGCGAACAGTTCCGTCGGCTCGATGCGCGTGTCGCGGTTCTTGTCGGCGGCGCCGGCATAGGCTTCGGTCAACGCGGCAGCGAACAGGCCGCGCGTGCCGTCGGCAAGGGTCGCGCCGCGCTCGCCCGGGCTGGTGCCGGCCACGGCCGTCACGGTTCGCAGCGGCGAGCGGCCGGGCGGGGCGTCGAGCGCGTCGATCATTTCGGCCGCGGAGGGCTGCCGTTGCAAGTCGGCCCCCTCGCCGGCCTGGCCCGTATCGAGCAGGAGCAGTTTCTCGCCGGCCGCGCATCGCTCCAACTCGTCGACGAGCCATTGCAGCGGCAGCCCGGTCGAGTCCATGCGGGCGAGGTCGAAGTTCTTCGGCGCGAAGTACACGCCGCCGCGGTCGTCCAGGTAGGCGTGACCGGCCACGTAAACCAGCAGTCGGTCCGACGGCCCGAGGCGGCGGAGAAAATCGGGAATGCCCTGCTCCAGCCGCACCAGGCTTTCGTCGGTGAGCAGGAGCGTTTGCGCGGCCGGGACTTTGTACCGGCTGGTGAGCGTCTCGCGCAGCCGTCCGGCGTCCGGCACCGGGTGCCCCAGCGGCGAAAGCCGGCGGTCGTCGAACTCCTGGTTGGCCACCAGCAGGGCCCAGCGGCGTTCATCGGGCGGCCGGCGCGCATCGAGAGCGATCGGTTCCGGGCTGGCCGCGCCGGGGTCGTCGTGGGTGATATCCACCTCGTCGCCGCGGCGCAGTTCGGCCAACTCGGCGGGCTCGCCGGCCAGTGTGATGCGGCAATCCGGGCCGATACGGAAACTCGTCGGGCGGGCTGCGCCGGCCACTCGCACGTCGAGCGTGCCGGCATCGACGTGGACCTGCTCTACCGTTCCGCCGGCGCCGAGTACGCGGTAAGCATCGATGCGCACCACGCGGACGTCGTGGGTGACCACGGCCTGGTCGCCCGGCTTCAAGTCGGCCGGCCGGAGCAATTGTTCGTCCAGGACGTTCCGTCCGTTGAGCGTGACGTCCACCTTGTCGGCAAGGGGAAGATGCACCAGGGCCGGATCGCCGACCGATCCCGACGCCAGGACCAGTTCGCCGGGGCGGACCACGCGCAGCACCCCTTTCGTTTCCACCAGGCGCAGCGCGCTCAGTTCGGTGGCGACGCGGCCGGTGGGCGTCCCCTTGTGACGCACTGTGATGCGATCGTCCACCTGGAGGTCGGCGAGCCTCACGGGCCGGCCGTCGCGCTCCTGCCGGTCGTTGAAGGCGATGGGGAGTTCGGGCGGCACGTGGATGGCCAGTTCACGGCCCTTCTCTTCTCCCTCCGTCACGGCTAGGGTGAACGCCGCGTCGTCGGGGCGGACCTCGGCCAGGCGCCCCGTGTGGCCGACCGGGCGCGTTGCCCGGACCTCCATGATCCTCCGTCCACTCTCCTCGCGAAATTCGCTGACCTCCACTTCATCGCCGGGGCTCAGGTCGCGAAGGGTCGTTTCGCGGTCGTTGACGAAGAACCGGTCGCCGGGCCGGAAGTCGACTTCCTCGACGCCTCCGTCGCGGGCCGCCTCGACCACGAGCCGGCGCTCGCCCACCAGCACGTTGCGCACCACGCCGCGCACCGGTTCCGGCGGCGCCGGGGGGGGCGGCGCCTCGCGCGCTGGGAACAGCATAGCCACCGACAACACCAGCGAAAACGCCAGCGCGGCAATGGCGCCAATACGCGTGAGTTTCTTCTTGCGAGCCGCGGCATCGCTCGCCGCGCGGGCCTGGGCATCGTCCTGCACCGGCGGAGCAGCCACACCGTGGCCGCCTGACCGAAGGTCGCGAATGACGTCCTCGGCGGTTTGGTATCGCCGTGAGGGATCCTTCACGGTCAGGCGGCGCACAATGCGTGCCAAATCGGGAGGTACGCCTTCGAGCACCTTTCCGATTTCCGGCAGCCGGCGGTCGGCCGCGGCATGCCACATCATCCAAGCAATTTGGCGGTCGCGCCCGAAGCTGCTCAGGCCGGGAAACAGGGTATCGAATTGTTTCCCGCACATCAGCTCGTAGGCGGTAAACCCGAGCGAGTACAGGTCGCTGGCCGGCCCCACGGGCCCAAACTGGTTCGAAACCAGTTCGGGCGCCATGTACTTGGTGGTGCCCTTCAGCAAGCTTCCCTGTTCGCTGCTGGCGCGCCGGGCAAGCCCGAAGTCGCCCACCACCACCCGACCCTGCGAGCCCAACAGGAGGTTGCTCGGCTTGATGTCGCCGTGGATCACGCCGTTGGCGTGCAGGAAGCGGAGCGCCTCGCAGCAGTCGAGCAGCACGCGCCGCAGCGCGCCCAGCTCGATGCCGTCGCCCTCGGCTTCCGGATGCAGGCTTCGCTGCATCAGTTCCAAGATGAGCCAGCCACGAGGCCGCACCACGTCGTAAATGGTCAGGATGTTCGGGTGCTGCAGCGACGCGAGCAACTGCGCTTCCTGCCAATAGCGGGCCAACTGTTGCGGGTCGGCCAGGTACTGCGCATGAATTTGCTTCACGGCCACCGCACGACCCAATTCCAGGTCGCGAGCCCGGTATACCACGGCGAAGTCGCCCGTGGCAATCGTATCGACAATTTCGTATCGTTGGCTGGGGTCCAAGATTAGTTGCTAGTTGCTAGTTGCTAGTTGCTAGTTGCTAGTTGCTAGTTGCTAGGTGCTAGGTGCTAGGTGTTGGGTGTTGGGTGTTGGGTGTTGGGTGTTGGGTGTTGGGTGTTGGGGGCTATTCGTGTAGTATAACCGTAATCAGTTCCTGGAGTTTGCGGTCGTTGCTCGGGCTGCCGGTGAGCCCCTCGAATCGGTCGCGCTCAGCCCGCAAAAGTCGGAGTACCCGGCGGTAGGTATCGCGTTCGGCTTGCCGGTCGGCCCGGGCGTGAGCCCGCTGGGCTTCGCGCAGCAACAGTTGGTATTCTACCAAGGGTTCGTTGGGGTCGAGATGGGAGAAGTACTCGCGCTCAATGGTCCAGCGAGCCTGAGCCCGCTCCCGATCGCGCTCGTTTTGTGGGCTTTCGACGTCGAGTAGCACCATGGTAATGGAAAGCAGCACGCTCAGGCAGAGGGCACAGAAGAGCACGAGCGGGTGAAGCGACGTCCCGTCGGCCTTCTTTTTCGGTTGCTCGGCCCGCTCGTCCTGTTCGAGCTTCAGCCCCGGCAGCTTGCCATCGGCGCCGGGTTTCAACCGCGACTCGGCTGTCCGGGCGGTTACAAATCGGGCTTTGCGCCGCTCGGGCGACGTAGCGTCCTGCCCCTGCGCTTGGCCCTGGGCGGTCCACGGGGCGGCTGGCGGTGTGGCCGGTGCGGGCGAAGGTGTGGCCGGTTCGGGCGGCGAGGGAGTATGGGACGGCGACGGAGGCACATTCGGGGGGGCGGCCGGACTAGCCGCCGTGGGAGGGGGCGGCGGGTAAGCCGGCGAGCCGGACGCCGCCGCAGACGCCTTGCCGCCCGGCGCTCGCGCGCCGGTCGGCTTCTTCGCCTCCGGGCCGGGTACTTCCGGCACCCACACTCGGCCGCCGCAGTGCGCGCACTTCGTGTAGCTGCCCGCCGTGCTTCGCGGCAGGGTCAGCGCTTTCTTGCATCGCGGGCAATTGAGCTTCAGCGGCATGGCGGTTACAGCGCAAGTCCCAAGGTGAGGAAGTTCAACAAGAACGGGCCGAGAATGATCAGCACGGTGGCGGCCATCACCAGGACGGCGGGCAGGAGCATGTTCACGCCCGCCTCGCCTGCCAAGGTTTCCGCGCGCTGCGAGCGCTTCAGCCGGAGCACGTCGGCCTGGGTGCGAAATACGCGCGCCAGTGGCGTGCCAAGCTGCTCACCCTGCAGGATCGAACCGACAATGCTCGTGATCTCGTCATCGGCCAGCCGCTCGCGCAGGGCGCGGAACGCCTCGTGGCGGGTTTTGCCCATGTTCATATCGGCTAGCACCCGGCCGAACTCCTCGGCCACCGGATGCCCTTGGAACTCGCCAACGGCTTCATCGAGCGAACGGAGGAACGTGGCCCCAGCCTCCATCAACAGGGTGAGCAGATCGAGCAGGAAGGGCATGCGGCGCTTGATTTCCATCAGCCGCTTCGCCGCCCGCGAGGCCAGTCGGCGCCGCAGCAGCCACACGGTGGCCACCACGGCCAGCAGGGCGATCGGCAGGCCCGTCAGTCCCATCCAGGAGAAGAACACGTACACGTACACGGGCGCGAGCAGCAGGGCAAGGATTTCCAGCTTTGCAAGGTATTCCTCGGCCAGCCAGAACCGTGAGAGGCCGGCGGCGTGGATGTGCCGTTGCAGCTCCGGCAGGGCCTCGCGGAACGCGCCCCGGTTGAACCGCGCCAGCAATTGCACCGCCGGCTGGAGCAAACGGAACAGCGGATCGGCGCGGCGCAACTCGTTGATGCGGCTCACGTCGTAGCGCCACTCGGCGCTTTGGGCAAGTTCGTCGCTCCGCAGCGCACGCACCAGCCACCACGCGAGCAGGCCGGCGGAAACGCCCATCGCGCCGCAGGCAATCAGCCGGGCGGCGAACAGAGGAGCGGCAGTATTCGCTAGAAGGACGAGCATGAGGTTCACAAATCCGGGCTTAGGATGACCTGGGCCCACAGGTATGCAATCACGTTCAGCACCACGGCCACGCCCAGCATGACCTGCCCCGGCACCGTCGTGAATAGAAGCATGGTATTGATCGGATCCACGAAGTAGTACACGAGCAGGATCAGGGCGGGTGCCAGCGCCATGTAGACGGCCGACTTGCGGGCTTGCGCGGTTTCCGAATGGACTTTTCGCTCCAAACGCTGCATTTCGAGCACGCTGGTGGCAATGCGTTCGACGGTTTCATTGAGCCGGCCGCCGCTTTCGTGGCTGGCAAGCATGGCCGCGGCAAACAGGGCAAAGTTTTCGCTTCGCAAACGCGTTTTGGCCTCGCGCAAGGTTTGCTCCAGCGGCTTGCCCAGGTTGTACTCGCCGGTGATCTGCCGGAATTCCTCGCTGAGCGGCTTGGGGCACTGTGAGGCGAGGATTTCCATCGCCTGCGCCAGCGAGAGCCCCGCCCGAATCGCGTTGGCCAACGTGACCATGGCATCGGCCAACTGGTCTTCGATGCGGCGGCGGCGCCGTTCGGCCATGCGGCGGATCAGCCACCACGGGCCGGCCAGGAGGAACGCCGCGCCCAACAGGCCGAATACGAGGTTGTCCAGCAGCAGCCAGAACGCAAAAAAGACAATCGCCACGGTGGCCAGCCAAACGAGGATCCAGCGGCGCAGCCCGCGGGTCGACGCCCGGAGTCGGCGCAGCTTCTCGGCCAGGTCGTGCTCCACGGCGTCGAGCGCCCAGGCAAGGTGCCCTCGCAAGGCGAAGTACCCCCAGCCCACCGCCGCGCCCATCATCAGGCTTGCCAGCCACGTTTCCGCG
>SKZG01000153.1 GCA_007127495.1 Planctomycetales bacterium | reverse complement strand
TGGTGGCTGCCGCACCGCCATGCCGTGTCGCTGGCGTTGCAGCTTGCGATCCTCGTGTTGGCCGTGGTGGCCATCGCGCAGCCGGTGTTCCCGCCGCCGACGTCCACGATTCTGATCCTCGACAACTCGGCCAGCATGCATGCCGCCGACGTGGCGCCCTCCCGCTACGAGGCGGCGCGGCAGCATGCGCGCCGGCTGATCGACGGCATGCGCGAGACCGACCGCCTGGGCATCGTCGCCGGAGGCGGCCCGGTGCAGGTACTGTGTGCGCCGACGTCGGACCGGCGGCAGTTGCACGACGCACTCGACCGCTTAACGCCCGGTTTCCAATGTGCGCAAATGGCCGACGCCCTCGCAATCGCCCGAACCATGCACGGCGGCCGCCGGGCCGGGTCGGTGATCATGCTGACCGATGCCTGCTTCCCCGAGGCGCCCGATTTGGCACAAGCCGCCGACGTGAAGCTTCACATCATTGGGACCGCGGCCGCCAACGTCGCGGTGCGCCGACTGGCCGCCCGCCGCGAGCCGGGCCGGCCCGACGTGGCCCAGGTCCTCGTCGAGGTGGCCCGTTACGGCGCGGCCGAAACGGCCGAAGTGCCCCTGGAGTTCCACCTGGACGGGAAACCGATCGACGAACCGCTGCGCAAGATCGGGGCGCCCACGCAGGCGGCTGGGCTGTACGAACTGACCACGGCCCAGCCCGGCGTGCTGGCCGTCCATGCCCGGTACGACGACGTTCTGCCGGCCGATAATCGCGGCAGCGCGGCCGTTCCCCCGGCGGAGGTCTTCGATGTCGTGCTGGTTGGGCAGGTCAATCCGTTCGTGGCGGCGGCTCTGGAGGCGAATCCCATGGTTCGCGTGGCCAATGTGGACACGACGCCCAGCGAGGACGCCGACCTCGTGCCCCCAGGCGTAATGCCGACGGTGCGAATCCCGAAAATGATTTGCGTGCTCCAAGGCGATATGCTGCCGCGGCTCGGGGCCGGCCCGGTGTTGGTGCTGGGGCCGCGCAACGCGAACGATCTGTGGGAGGTCGACGGCGTGATCGAGCACGCGCCGGTGGCGCAGCAGTCGATCGGATCGGACATTTTGGCCGGGTTGGACCTTGAGGGGGTCGTGTTCTCCGAAGTCGCCCGGCTGACGCTACGGTCTTTGGCGCCCGACACGGCGAGGGTGCTGGCCGCCACGGCCGAGGGCGAGCCGCTGCTGTTGGCCCTCGAGCGGCCGGAGGGGCGCGTGGTCGTCCTCGGCGGCGATCCCGACACGAGCGAACTGGTTCACCAGGCCGAGTTCCCCGCGCTGCTGGCCCAGGCAATCCGCTGGCTCGGGGGGCCGGCCGGTGAAGAAGCGAAACTCCCCGCCGCCCCTTCGGCGTTCCCCATGAACGAAAGCGACCTGCGGGTGCCGGCGGACCTCGGAACCCCCCCGGCCGACCGATGGCAGGCGCTCCGGCGATGGCCGGCGGCTTGGCTCGTGCTCGGCGCTTTGGCGCTGGCCCTGCTGATTTGCGAGTGGTGCCTGTATCAACGACGATGGATTAGTTAATTGGACCTTTCCACCCACGAGTTTGTCATCCGAAACCCGGCCTGGCTGGCCGCCTTGGCGCTGCTGCCGCTGCTTGGGCTCTTTTTCCGGCGCAGCCTGGTGCGGCAGGGCTTCGGGCGGCGGGCGGCGTCGGTGACGGTCCGCTGCGCCGTGGCCGCGCTGCTGATCCTCGGCCTTGCCCGCCCCACCTGGCGACTGGCCTGCCAACGGGTCTTCCTTGTGGTGGCGCACGATACAAGCCAAAGCATCGGCCCGGAAGCCCAGGCGGCATCGGCCGCGTTTCGGCGACAATTGCTCGACCATGGCGGCCGGATGGACATCCGCGAAATGCCGTTTCCCGACGATCCCGGCCGCGGTCCCACCGACCTGGCCGGAGCGATCGTCGCGGCCCGCGCGCTGGCGCCCGCCGACCGTGTGCCCCGCATCGTGCTGCTCAGCGATGGCAACCCCACGGCGGGCGACACGTTGGGCGCGGCGGCGGCGGCCGGCTGCGAAGTGGACGTGGTGCCGCTCCCGCACGCGCAGCACGAGGTGTACGTCGGCGCCGTGGAAGCGCCCGGCGAGGTCCGCTACGGCGAGCCGTTCTTCGCCGACGTGCTGGTGTACGCTCTCCATGCCGACACGGGCCGCGTGGCCCTGCGCGTGGACGGCGCCCTCCACGAGCAGCGCGAGGTGACCGTAGCGGCGGGCGAGAACCGGTTCCGCTTCCGGGGCCTCACCGCCGAGGCGCCCCACGTGCGGCTGACGG
Organism: Planctomycetales bacterium; assembly: GCA_007127495.1. Lineage (GTDB taxonomy): Bacteria > Planctomycetota > Planctomycetia > Pirellulales > Thermoguttaceae > PWXP01. The sequence continues at coordinate 457 of SKZG01000153.1, read as the reverse complement.
CCGAGATCGACGGCTTCCGGGATACGTTCCCGGACAACAATCGCGGCGCCGCGCTGGTGTTCACCCGCCCCAAGCCCCGCGTTTTGATCGCCGACCCGCAGCCCGAACTCGCCGGGGTGCTCCGCCTGGCGCTGGAAGCGGGCGGGCCGTTCGACGTCGAGGTCCGGGCTGCCGCCGACCTGCCGCAGCAGCTCGACGCCCTGTTGGAGTACGACCTCCTGATCGTTTCCAACACGCCCGCCGAGAAGTTCTCGGAACACCAACTGGCCGACCTGGAACGATACGTCCACGAGCATGGCGGCGGGCTGATCGTGATCGGAGGCGACCGCGCATTCACCGCCGGCGACTATGGCGGCACCCGGCTGGAAGCCATGCTGCCCGCCGAAGCCCACGTGCGCCCCGACAAGCCCAAGCCCTCGCTTGCCATGATGCTGCTGATCGACCGTTCGGGTTCCAT
>SKZG01000310.1 GCA_007127495.1 Planctomycetales bacterium | reverse complement strand
TGCCGAGTCGGTCGCGTTTTTCGAGAAGACGGCCGGAGACGTGCAACAAGGGCAAGTCAGCGCCGCCGGAAGCGGTTGCGGAGGCGATCGAGCATGAGGCGACCGGCGCGGGCCCCTTCATCGGCCAGTTGCCCGACACCGTCGAGAATCTGGTCGACCGCGGCCTTGGCCGGCGAGTGCTGTTGCTCGGCGGCGCCGCCCGCCTCTGCGGCCGTTGTCTCCTCCGGCTGGGCCACAGGCGCCTCAGCATGCGCGGCGCCGGTGTGGGGTGCTTCCGTGGGCTGTTCCGCCCGCACTTCGCTGACGACATGCAAGACGAGGAGCGTAGCGTCGTCGTAGCGCATTTCGCGGGTTTCGCGCAACGCGGTCATGTTGTTTGCCCACTCCGGTTCACTGGTTTCCCAGAGGCTCGGCCAGTCGGGCGGGTCGTTCGCTTCCACGCGACGATAGAGCCACTCGGCCACGGCGTCGGTCGCCAGCAGCAGGCGGTCGTCGGGAAAGCAGTTGACGTCGAGCGTTTCGAATTGCATCAGCGCATCGCGGCCGAGGTCGGCACTGCCCAGTGCCAGGGGGTTGTTTTCGAACTCGGCAACCGAACTGAGCGGAAAGCATCGCAGCAATTCGCCGTGCCTGAGGTGAAACAAACAGCTATCGCCGATCGCATGCGCCACCAGGCGAAAGCCGCCGAACGCCCCGGCCCGGTCGGCCGGCAACGGGAGGAGCTGCGCCCAAAGGAGGGTGGAAAAGGCCCCGGTAGGCAACTTGGCCTTCTGGAACCAGGCGAGGCCCGTGGTGTCGATTTTCTCACGCCATTCCCGCCGGCATCGGTCCAGCCACTCGGCGAACCCGTTGGGGTCGTCGGGTTCGGGCGGTTGCCGCACGGTGGCTTGGACAAGGGTTTCCGCCCAGGCGGCCGAGAAAATGGCCGAGGCCACGCCGTCGGCCACCGCGGCGACTCCGCACTGAAGATCGAAGGCGTAGGCGTCCTGGTTCTCGCCGGGGTGTTCGGGGTCTTTCGCAAGCTGGAAAGCGCGGGCTTCAAAGGGCATACTTGGCTACCGCGGTAAGGGCGCAAAAAACATCGGGGGGTCCATGGCCGTAACTGTTCATGGTTCGTGTACGCGATTATACACTATCCTTCGGGCGAATGAAGCGGCCTGCACTTAGAAACGAAAGAGCCATAATCCGGCTATCCCCGCCATGCCGCCCGGTACGATAGTCCTAAACCAAGGATTTTCTGGAGCAGCGCCTCGTACGACATGCCCATGGCTTCGGCCGATTCGGCGAAATCCTCGCCATATTCGAGGTTGGGGTTCGGGTTCGCCTCGAGCAGGTAAACTCGCCCGTCGGCTCGCATGCGCAAGTCGATGCGCGCGTAGCCGCTCAGCGAGAGGGCACGATAGGCGCGTTTACACAACCGGACCACCTGCTCTGCCGCGCCGGGAGGAAGATCCAGGGCCGCGCGGGTATGGATTCCGTATTTCTTTTGATAATCGGGATTGAACTTCACGCGCGCGGTGGCGATGCGTTGCAGGTGGTCGGGCATATTGGTAAACCGCATTTCCCAAATAGGAAAGGTCTGAAGCCGACGGTTCCCGAGAATGCCGACGTACAACTCCCGCCCGTCGATGTAGTGTTCCGCGATGGCGTCGGTTTGCACTTGTTCATGGATGAAGCCGACCCGGTCCAGGAACTTTTCCTCGCTGGTAACGATCGACGCCTGGGATATCCCGAAGGAAGCCTCCTCTACGGCCGACTTGACCAGCAGAGGGAACTTGAGGAACTTCGGCCGTTTCACCTTTTGCCATCGGGGAAACAGGGCAAAACGCGGAGTGGGAATGCGATGGTACAATAGGATTTGCTTGCACAGCGCTTTGTCGTGGGCCAGCATGAGGCCTCGCGGGTTGCAGCCGGTGTACGACTGCCGCATCAGCTCCAGGTATGCCACGACGTATTGATCGTAAACCGCGACGCCGTGAAACTCTTCGAGCAGGTTGAAATGGACGTGCGGCTTGAAGTCGCGAATCGTTCGGCGGATGACGCCCAAGTCGTCGCGCACGCCCAGCGACTGCGCGTCGTGCCCCATTTCGCGGAGCGTGGCCAGGACGTCGAACTCGGACTTCCACCGGGCGATTTCCCTGTCGGTATAGCCGGCGAGTGTCTCCGGTGGGACGAGATCCTCGTGCATCAGGACAACGACGCGACGTTTTTTCATGGCTGTCGGGACCGATGGAAAATGGACCAGCGATGGAAAATGGACCGAAACATGGTTTCTTACAGGGCCACCCGGTGGCGCCCGCTGTGCAGGTAATTCATGGTTTGCATGGTGAGCATCACCATGGCGTCGCGCTTGGCCTGCTCCACCGGCCTGTCGAGGCGCAAGTCGAGTTCGCCGCACCGTTCAATCATTTCGCCCAGGAGCTGATCGATGGTATACTGATACTCGCCCGTCCAATGCGAGACCACCCGCCGCAGTTCCGGGCGTATGCGCCGGAGGAAGCCGGCCGCGGCGCACCGTCCGTTGCCGGTGCTGTGTCGCGGATCGGAAAACAGTTTGCGGAGGTCGCGGTCGTAGAAGTCCGGGTAGTCGATGCCGTAGCGAGCCCGCTTTTCCGCGTAGTGTTCCGCCAGGGTCCGTCGGATTTCCCGGAGCGGGGCCACCCGGCGTCGCGAGCGGACGGCCGGGCGCACGTTCTTGATTTCTTCCATCAGCTCGTCGACATAGCGGAGCTTCTTCATGGCGGGCCAATC
>SKZG01000024.1 GCA_007127495.1 Planctomycetales bacterium | reverse complement strand
TATCGCACCCAGCCGACATCGGTCGAGACGCCCGAACTCGTCCGAAATGCGCAACCGCTTTGCGAGCACCTTGAGTACAGCGTCCAGCACGTCGCGTCGAGTTGCAGCATCTTCGGCACAGAATACGATCATGGCGAAAGGCGAGCCGCTTCGGTCGGTTCGGTCCCGCTCTCGCTCCAACACGGAGGCCATTTCCCGCGGGCTGTACGGATGGCGCGGCCGCGTTACCCGCGGAAGATGTGCGTCCTCTCGAAGGCTAACAGGACGTTTCGTTCCATCCCCGGCTACCTGGGGGCGAACCGCCGCTTCAAGCGAGTCATTCACGGAAAGAACCATGGCTTTCGGCTCCACTTCGTTTACGATGATCTTGAGAGCCAACGTGGAATGTAATCGCGCCGCTTGTTCAGCACGGCTCCGCGCACGCTCGCGCCCGCGCGTTGCAGAAGCTGCTTTGTACGGCGGGCGACCTCGTAGCGAACGCGTTCGGCCTCCACGACCATGACCACGCCGTCAAGCAGCCCTGCAAGACGCAGCGCGGCGCTTTGCAGGCCGGCCGGCGCCATGTCGAGCACCACGAGGTGGTAGTCTTCCTCGACGGCGCAGAGGACCTCGCGAATGCGGCCCGTGTCGAACGCTTTGGCAAGGCTGCCGTTCGGCTCGCCCGCGGTCAGAAGCGCAAGATTGTCGATCCCCGAGGGCTGCACGTATGCCGGCAATGCGGCCGGATCCAGGAGCAACTCGGAGAGGCCGGGGTTCAGGTCCACGTCGAACATGCGGTGGACCAATGGGCAGGCCAGGTTGGCATCGACCAGCAACACGCTGCCCTCGTCCATTGCAGCCGCGGTGGCAGCCAACTGGGCGGCGATGGTGCTGACACCTTCCTTTCGCCCGCAGCTTGTGATTCCCAAAGTTCGCACCGGGCCGGATGCACGGTCGGGATGGGCTTCGGCGCCGCCACTGCTGGTAGGCGGCCAGTGCAACTGCCGCAACAAAGCCTGATAGTACTCTTCGCCACGGGCGAGAAGTATGCGCGGTTTTGAATCTGCCGCGTCCGGGACGGAAGTGGTCGATTGCACTACCATGGGCTAGTCACTCCCGCTCGTCGGCAACGTCTCGCGGCTCATCCGTGGGATGGCCACCAGTGCGGGAAGATCCAGGTTGCGTTCGATGTCTTCCGGAGTGCGGAAGGAGTGGTCGGCGTATTCGGCAAACAGCGCGATGCCGAACGCTCCGAATAGCCCGACGAGCAAGCCCAGCGCCAGGTTCAGCATCGCGCGGGGGCGCACCGGGCGGGCGTCGTACGAGGCCGGCTGCACGACGTTGATGTTCGACATGCGCTGCGATTCCAACGAGTCGTCAATCCGCGCCTGCTCCAGGTTCACCGCATACTTGCGATAGTCGGCCTCGCGCAGTTCAATTTCACGCTGGAGCTTCGCGATTTCGGTTTCCCGTGCCGTGAGGGCGTCGAGGTCTCGGCGGGCCGCGGCCAACTGCTGCTTCAGGGCCAGACTCCTGGCTGTGAGCGAGTCGAGGGCAGGCTCTTCATCGGCAAGTGCCAGCCGTATTTGCTCGTACATGCTGTCCGGGGCCATTCTGACTTCGACGCGCGTCCGCTCTTCCTGGTCGTGAATCGCCTTCGCCGCTGCCAATTCATCGCGAATAGCCTGGAGTTTCGGGTGCGAATCGGTGTAGATGGCCGCCGCCTGCTTCTCCCGGGTTTGCAAAGCGAAGAACTGTTGCCGAATGCCGTCCGTGCCAGCATCGTTAACTCCTTCGGTGGTTTCCGAAACCCGTTCCTTAGGCGACTCCGCCAGCTTTTTCCGAAGCGCAAGAACCCTCGCCTCCGTCTCGATGCGGTTCGATTCCGCTGCGAGCAAGTCATCCTGTAACCGTCCCATCCGTGTGATCAGTTGATCCCGCTGCTCGTCAATCGCGGCCAGTCCGGTCGTGGTCTTCAGCGCCGCTAACTCTTCTTCGAAACCTGCCAACTCGACCCTTAGCCGGTCGGCTTGCTCGTTAAAGAAGCGATGCGACCCCGGCAGACGATTCAGTCGGGCATGTTCATCCAGGTACGCGTCAATCAGTGTGGCCACGACCGTTTGGGCCAACTCGGGGGCCGGCGCCTCATAGGTGATTTCCACGATATTCGACCGCCGCATAGGCCCAACCTTCAACCGCTGCGTTAAGTGACGCAATGCTCGGTCGCGTATCGGTGGCTCTTCTCCGATCACGGTTTGGCGAGCCCACCTAATGGGGCCGGAAGTGATTGCGCTTAGGCGACTCGCTGTCGTGGCGCCCGGCGCCGTAGTCCCCGCGTGTTGCACCCCCGGGATCGGTTCGGTCTGGGCGCCGGACCCAAGAATCAGATCGGGCCCTAGCGAATCCACCACACGCTCGAGCATGACGCGACTGCCTAGCATGGCCGCGACGGAATTGATCTCGTCTTCGCGAGCGGATGGAGTAACCACCACCGAGTCGTTGCCCAAGGTGGCCGTGGCGTCGAGTGTGACATTCTCGCGGCCGAGGCGGATAAAAAGCTTCGACTCGGACAGGTAGGAACGCGGGACCAAGATCGTCGCAAGAAGCGTCACTGTCATGGTCGCGACAAAAAAAAGCGAGGCTTTCCCGCGGTGCCGAACCAGAGCGCGGTAAACGTCGCGGAGGGTTGTGTCCGATGCAGCTTCGAGGGCCATTACGCACCTCCTTCACCGTTTGAATAACGCCGAATTGGGGGTTGCGACCTCCTGTCAT
>SKZG01000347.1 GCA_007127495.1 Planctomycetales bacterium | reverse complement strand
CTTTCGAGCGACCAACTGGCCGACTCGCAGCGCGGTTTCAGTTTCGATTCCGACGGACCGCTCGACCTCCGATTTGATCCGACAGCGGGCGAGCCCGCCTGGCGATTGCTCGGCCGGCTTAGCGCGGCACACCTGGCCGACCTGATCTACCAGTACGGCGAGGAACGCTATAGCCGACGTATTGGCAGGGCCGTGGTCGAACGCCGGCGGCAGGGCCGACCCGTTCAGACGGCAGCCGATCTGGCGGCCTTGGTGCGACGGTGCGTCCCGCGGCGAGGGCGCGCCGACCGGATCGATCCGGCCACGCGCACCTTTCAGGCGTTACGCATCGCGGTGAACGACGAACTGAAGGCCCTGGATATCGCGCTGCGACGCATTCCCGCCTGCCTGCGCGAAGGGGGACGCATGGCCGTGATCAGTTTCCATTCGCTGGAGGACCGGCGGGTGAAAACGGCTTTCCGCGATGATCCACGAGTGAACGTGCTCACAAAACGCCCGATTCGGCCGACCGAAGCGGAAATTGCCCAAAATCCGCGCGCTCGTAGCGCAAAGCTGCGTGTGGCGGAACGCCTTTGAGGAAAATCGTCACCAGGGGGCAACGAGTCCTTTCGTCGCCCGCAATCTCTTCCCTGTTTCCCCAGATTGCTTCCCGATTGGCCGGTCGTTTCGGCTGGTCCGGCTTGGGATTTGTCTCTCCACCAGGGGACACCGGCCGGCCGAAGAAAGTGGAGACCGGCGTTCGTTTTCTGTTGTATCGGTTTCCGGACCGGTTGGGGATGTCCATTCTTCGTCCCTTACCGGCGACTATCCAAATTACCTTGACGCACATCCAGCATGTCCTTAGACGTTCATCCGTGGTATCCTTCTGGAATTACCGTTCCCCTTGGGCCTCACAGCGAGCCACTATCGATGACCGAACGGCCGTCGGTGCTCCGATTCCATCATCCGCTGCCGTACGGTGCCATTGTACACGATGGCGGGGTCCAGTTTGTCGTTTTTAGTCGTTCGGGTACAGCAATGCGCGTGCTGCTGTACGACGAGGTTGAACAGCCCGACCCGACTGAGATCATCGACTTCGACCCGGAACTCAACCGCTGGGGAGATATTTGGAGCATTTTCGTCCCCGGGGTGCGAGCGGGGCAGTTGTACCATTTTCAGGCCGACGGCCCGCACGAGCCGCAGCGAGGCCACCGATTCGATCCGCAGGCCCGGCTGATCGATCCCTATGCCAAGGCTTTGGCCGGTACGTTTCTTTCGGCCGAGGGCGGCATTGTCCGGCCGCCGAAGTGCGTCGTGGTCGACGACGAGTTCGATTGGGAAGGCGATCGGCACCTGCGCCGCGAACTATCCGAAACCGTCATATACGAGATGCACGTGCGCGGTTTCACTCGATCGCGCTCCAGCGGAGTCGACAAGCCGGGTACCTACCTTGGGGTGATTGAGAAGATTCCCTACCTCCAATCGTTGGGCGTTACCGCGGTGGAACTGATGCCCGTGTACGAGTTCCCCATCTGCGACTGTTTGGGCCAGCGGTTGTCGCGGCCGAACTATTGGGGCTACGATCCGCTGGTGTTCTTCGCTCCTCATCGCGGGTATGCGCACAGCGCCGAGCGGGGCGCGCAGGTGCGCGAGTTCAAGCAGATGGTCCTTGCCTTGCACCAGGCAGGTATCGAGGTCATCCTCGACGTGGTCTTCAACCACACGGCCGAGGGCAACCACGAGGGACCGGTTTTGAGCCTCAAGGGCCTTGAAAACCGCGTGTACTACATGCTGGAAAATGGGGGCGAATACTACCGCAATTACTCCGGATGCGGCAACACGCTCAACGGCAATCATCCGGTCGTGCGGGAAATGATCTTCCATTGCCTGCGGTACTGGGTTCACCACTATCACATTGACGGATTCCGGTTCGATCTGGCCTCCATTTTAAGCCGTGACCGCGAGGGTAATATCCTGCCGAACCCGCCCGTGGTCGAGATGACGGCTGAAGACCCTCTGCTGGCCGATACGAAGATCATCGCCGAGGCTTGGGACGCCGCCGGGGCCTACCAGGTGGGCAGCTTTGCCAAGCTGCGCTGGGCGGAATGGAACGGTCGCTACCGCGACGACGTGCGCCGCTACTGGCGGGGCGATCCGCACATGGTGCCGCCGCTGGCTACCCGTTTGGCCGGCTCCAGCGATTTGTACGAGCCCAGTGGGCGCGAGCCGTATCACAGCATCAACTTCATTACGTCGCACGACGGCTTTCCGCTGAACGACCTGGTCACCTACAACCACAAGCACAACGAGGCCAATGGAGAGGACAACCGCGACGGCGACAACAACAACCTGAGCTACAACTACGGTGTGGAGGGCCCGACCCGCCGCCGCTCCATCGAAGCGCTGCGGCTCCGCCAGATCAAGAATATGCTGGCCACCCTGATGCTCAGTCAGGGCGTTCCCATGCTGCTGATGGGCGACGAATGCCGCCGCACGCAGCGCGGCAATAACAATGCCTACTGCCAGGACAACGCCATCTCGTGGTTCGACTGGCGGCGAGCGAGCAAACACCGCGACTTGCTGCGGTTCGTTCGGGCGCTGATCCAGTTTCGGCGTCGAGAGCATACGGTGCGTCAGGTCGACTTCCTGCGCGGCGAGGCGCGACGGCCTGGCGGACTGCCCGACGTAAGCTGGTACGGCGCGGACGGCCGGCCCGTTGCCTGGCACCTCGACGAACGCAGCCTGCAATGCCTTCTGGCGGCCGTTCCGCAACGT
>SKZG01000448.1 GCA_007127495.1 Planctomycetales bacterium | reverse complement strand
CGGCCGATCCCGACAGCTATGCCGCCGGAGACGCCGCGGCCATCGCATGGAAGGGAAACAAGTTGCGTAAATCGGTCAATTATGCCATTCTATACAGGAATCACAGCAACACACCGCAAAAGGAGGAAAGATCATGGCATTCACACGATCCATTGGAGAGAAAGCACCGGACTTCCGGCTGCCGGCAACCGACGGAAAAACCTATGGCCTGACGGATTTCGCAGACGTTCCCGTCCTGGTTGTGTTTTTCACCTGCAACCATTGCCCGTATGTAATCGGCTCGGACGAAGTCACCCGCAAAACAGCGGACACTTACGCCGACAAGGGGGTCTGCTTCGTCGGCATCAATTCCAACAGCGAAAACACCCATCCCAATGACTCCTTCGACCATATGGTCGTTCGCATGCAGGAACACAATTTTCCCTGGCGATACTTGCGTGACGCCTCACAGGATGTGGCACGCGCCTACGGCGCGCTGCGGACACCGCACTTTTTCGTCTTCGATCGCGAACGCCGGCTGATCTATACCGGCCGTGGTGTCGACAATCCGCGCGATGCATCCAAAATCACCGTCAACGACCTTGAAAACGCCCTGGACGATCACCTGGCGGGCCGGCCGGTCCGCACACCGCTGACCAACCCCATCGGTTGTAATGTAAAATGGGAAGGCAAAGACGCACATTGGATGCCGCCGGATGCCTGCGATCTGGTATAGGCGTAGCGCCTTTCCCGTAACGATTCCCGTTCCGGGTTGAGAGAACATGAAATTCGGTGGACGAGGGGATGATCACAACTCGGTATCGTCGCCGTAATCGTCCACCGATCTCTTTAAAGTGTATGGACCGGAGGACTGCCCCGGGGCTTTTCCTTGTGTGCAGGTTCCGTAGATCCGCTCAGTCGTCGGTATTGGCCAGCATTTGCTCGGCCTTTTGCTGTTGCATCCTGTCAAGATGCAAGACGCGGGGCATGTCGAGGGCTTTGCGCCATTGTTCCCGCGCTTTTTCCCGCTCGTTCCTTGCCCAGTACACGGAGCCCAGCTCGACGCGGTCGGAGATTTGATCGTCCAACTCGATCGATTTCCGAAAATCATCCAGGGCGCGTTCGAGGGATGCCTCGGGAAGTCCGCCGTACACGGTTCGTACGATCAGGCGGGTAATCCGCCCCAAACCCGCCACTTCGCGGTGCCACACGCCGCGCGCATGATACGCCGGCGCAAGTTCGGGATCCAACGCAATCGCCCGATCCGCGTGCTCTTTGACTTTGCGCGACAATTCCACCTGACGCCGCGTGCCCGATATCAACGCTTTGCGGCCGGCGGCATCGAAGCATTAATCGAAGCGAGGACCATTTGACGGCTTTGTTGGAGTGTACGCTTCAGCGTGTTGTTGGAGTTCACGCTTTAGCGTGCGGATAACCGCGATGTGCCAACACGCTGAAGCGTGAACTCCAACAAACTGAGCACGCTAAAGCGTGAACTCCAACTGTTAGCTGCGGTTTTTCACATAGATCCCGGAGAGAAACTTGAACCAACCTATTCACAAACAACCCGGCTTGTCATCCACACTGTATCAGCCCTTGAAAGAAGGCGACGTGACGCGGATTGCCGACGCGGCGTTCGATATTCTCGCGCGGTCCGGAATGGCAGTGTATAACCGGACTGCTCGCGATCGGTTGCGGGCGGCAGGGGCGACTGTAGATGAGGAAACCGCCGTCGTGCGGATGCCCCGCGCCATGGTCGAGGATGCCGTGGCGTCGAATCCCTCGTCCATTACGCTCTGCGGTCGCAACGACTCGCCCGACGTCGTGCTCGAGAAGAGCCGCGTCCACTACGGCACCGGCGGAACGGCCATTTATGTGATCGACCCCGATACGGGCAAGCGGCGCCCTTCAACCTCCGCCGACGTGGTGCTCAACGCCCGCATGGTCGAGGAGCTGGAGAACATTCATCTGTTCACCATCAACGTCTTCCCCAACGAAATCGAAGAGCAGGACGCCATCGACGTGAATCGGTTCTTCCATTCACTGGACAATACGACGCGACACGTGATGGGAGGCGTGTACTCGTTGGCTGGCTGCCGGCAAGTGGTGGAAATGGCCGAGCTGATCGCCGGGGGCGCCGAGGCGCTGAGGGCGAGGCCGTTCGTCTCGTTCATCACGCTCATCATCAGCCCGTTCAAGATCGACGACCACTACGGCGAAATGGCGTGCTTCCTGGCCGAAAAGGGGCTGCCCGTCGTCGTGCCTACCGAGCCGATTTGCGCGACCACCGCGCCAGTGACGCTGGCCGGCAACGTGTTGACGCACGTCGCGGAAACCCTCGGCGGCATCGTGCTGATTCAAGCGGCCAAGAAGGGGGCGCCGGGCATTTGCGGCAGTGTCGGATCGATTACCAACTTGCAGACCATGGACCACGTGGGTGGAGCCATCGAGCGGGCCATGATCAACGCCGCAGTGTCTCAAATGGCTCAGCACTTCCAGTTGCCCGTCTATTCCACCGGCGGCACCACCGACGCGAAGGAGGTGAACTTCCAGGCCGCTTACGAGAGCGCTATGTCCAGCTTGCTAGTGGCCATGAGCGGGGCCAACTACATCCACGATATCGCCGGGCTCATGGAGGCCGACCTTACCGTCGCGTACGACAAACTCGTTCTCGACAACGAAATCCTCGGCATGTGCCAGCGCGTCTTGCGAGGCATCGAGGTGAACGACGAGACCCTGGCCACCGAGTTGATGATCGAGAAAGGCCCGGCTACCGACTACATTGCCG
>SKZG01000474.1 GCA_007127495.1 Planctomycetales bacterium | reverse complement strand
TGGTAGGGCCCGTAGTTGTTTGAGCAATTCGTCACGATTGCAGGGAGCCCATACGTCCGATGGTAAGCTCGGGCGAAGTGATCGGCCGCGGCCTTGGAGGCCGCGTAGGGCGAGCTGGGGTCGTAGGGGCTCGTTTCCGTAAACCGGCCGTCCAATCCCAACGAGCCGTACACCTCATCGGTGGAAACGTGCAGAAAACGAAACGCCTCCCGCTCAGCCTCCGAAAGGCCGCTCAGAAACTGCCTGACCACGTCGAGTAGCTGAAATGTACCCTGCACATTCGTACGCACGAACTCGGCCGGCCCGTCGATGGATCGATCGACGTGCGATTCCGCCGCGAAATGAACAACCGCCGTGGGTCGGTGCTCCGCAAGGACCCGATCGACGGCCGACCGATCCGCAATGTCGGCCTGGACGAATACGTGGCCGGGGTCGCCGAGCACGGGCGCCAGCGAATCGAGGTTGCCGGCATAGGTCAGCTTATCGAGGTTGATCACGCGGGCAAAGCGGCTCTGCACACACTGCCGCACAAAGCAGCTTCCAATGAAACCCGCACCGCCGGTAACGAGAATGGTTCGCATGATTCCGTGTTACTCCGAAAAATGGGGCAGTCGTGCGTCGTCGATTACAACGTCTTACGGCGGGCACGGCCCATGTAGGATGGGCCGAGGCCTTGGCTTGGTTGTCACTACCCTACATCTGTGACGGTCCCCGTTCCCCCGTCCACAATCACTTGGGCCATGCGTTCCGCCGCACGGCCGTCCCACAGGTCGGGGCAGTGCCCGCGCTTGTATGTGCCATCCAGCACGGCACGAAGTCCGGCGCGAAGTTGCTCCGGGTCATTTCCAACCAAGGTGCTGGTGCCCTGCTCAACGGTAACCGGCCGCTCCGTATTGAAGCGGGCGGTGAGGCATGGGATACCCAGTACGGTCGATTCTTCTTGCAAGCCGCCGGAATCAGTCACCACGAGCTTTGCCTGCGACGTGAGCGCCAGGAAGTCGAGGTAACCCAGCGGCTCCGTCACAACCATGCCGGGGGCAGCGGCCAAGTGGTCGGCCAAGCCGAACCGCTCGAGACGTGCTTGCGTTCGCGGGTGGACCGGGAACACCAGGGGCACCCGCCCCGACGCCTCGATAAGTACGTCGAGCAAGCGGCTGAGGGTTTCCGGACGGTCCACGTTCGATGGCCGGTGCAGCGTGACCACGCCGTAGTCTACCGGCGAAAGCTTGAGTCGGGCGAGCGTGTCCTGCGACTTGGCTTTTGGAAGCAGCCAAAGAAGCGTGTCGATCATCACATTTCCAACCAAGTGCAGATGCTCCTCCGGGTGCCCTTCACGGTGAAGGTTGGCCATGCCCGACGGCTCGGAAACCAGCAGCATATCGCAAAGTGCGTCGGTGACGATTCGGTTGATTTCCTCGGGCATGGTGCGGTCGAAGCTTCGCAGGCCGGCCTCAACGTGGGCGATGGGCACTCCCAGCTTCACAGCGGCCAAGGTGGCGGCCATGGTCGAGTTGACGTCGCCCACCACAATCACGCGATGCACCGGCTCGCCCGCACCGGCGAACTTCTCGAGCATCTCCTCGAATCGTTCGAGGACCCGTCCGGTTTGCCAGCCGTGCTTACCGGAGCCCACCTCCAGCGAGATGTCCGGCCGCGGCATGCCCAACTCGTCGAAGAAGACGTCGGACAAATTGGCGTCGTAATGCTGCCCGGTATGCACCAGCGTAGCCCGCACGTTGGAATAGGCCCCCAGTGCGCGCAACAAGGGCGCCATTTTCATGAAGTTCGGCCGGGCGCCAACCACACAAGCCAAATGAAGTTCTTTCACGATGATTATAGCCCTTTCCTTCGAGGTTGCCGGCCAGTGTACCAAAACTCGAGCTTGGGGCCAAGGCGGTCGGCAATACGTTCGCCCAGTGGCCTCCACGGAGCCGTTCGCGACGAGAAATGCCGCGTCGGCAAGGATTTCCGCGCGGAGCTGCTCAAACCAGGGCCCAACTGTAGGTTTGCTGTTCACCGCGGGAGTTGACCAGGGTGTCGGTAACGGACACCAAAGACATCCACCGGCTCCAGACGCGGATCCGCAGGTAAGCTGCGGGGCTGAAGATCGGGCGCCAGCTTCTGTTCTTCGGACAGGCCAGGCGCTTTGGCACAGGCGGGCTTGCCCCGATTAGACACAAGCGCACACGATTTAGACGAAAGGTGCCTGGTGTGGTTTGCTTTCGGGCCTTACTTGGTTTAGAATCGATGGTACGCGCTCGATGATCGCCGCCAATGTACCTCTCCTGTCCCGCCCTGCCCCGACTCCCCCTGTTTGTCAGGTTGCCATGACCCGCCGCCATGCTTCTTTCGCCATTCCACTGGCCATCGCACTCAATGGCTTCGCCGGCGCCGCATTTGGCCCGCAATTGCTTGCCGGCGAAATCGACTGGCCGCAGTTCCTCGCGCCGCTGGACATGACGTGGCAGGAGCCGCCCGCCGATTGGACGCAAGGCCCCTACACCGGCAACGGCATGCTTGGCGCGATGATCCATCTGGACGGCGAGCAGCGGCACATGATCATCAAGATCAACCGGGGCGACGTGCAGGACCATCGCGACCGCACCCACGGCGTCCTCCACGACCGTGCCCGCCTGCCCATCGGCCGGTTCCGCATCGAAACCGCGGGCGAAGTCACCGGCGCCGACCTGCGCCTCGACCTGTGGAACGCCGAGCTGCGCGGGTCGCTCACCACGGAGCGTGGCCGGATCGCCATCGGCCACTACACCCACGCCACCGAGCCGGTC
>SKZG01000542.1 GCA_007127495.1 Planctomycetales bacterium | reverse complement strand
TTCCGTTCCTGATAACCATCTCCTTGCCAAACAGCAGCGAGAGCTGCCTCCGCCGCCCGGTGAACTACTATAGTGCGTGAGTATATATTTCGGCGTACGCCGCAGTGGAGCGGCTCTGGTTCTGGCTGTTGTCTCGCAACGGTTCACAGTCGCGCCAAGGTGTTCGGAACACAGACACGGAGGAACCGTAGGTTCATAACGGCTCTATTACAACGGAACCACGTTTCAGTGGAGAACGTGGCTCGCGTATTGGGATTCAAGCACGAGCAAACATCCAAGGATCCGGATCGTTACATGTAGCACAGCCATTAGTGTCACGTCGACACGTTGTGTGGTTTCCGGTACAAGGCGATGTCCAGCTATCTTTTCCCGCACGGCCCATCATAGGATCGTATCGTTCTCGCAATCGCTTTGTACTGCACGGATTCGAGCCGCATCACTAGTTGCTCTCACCCGTGGCCGGAATCGGGACCTCGAGCCAGACTGGGCGGATGGTATCGACTATGCCGTTTGCGAATCAACCCCATTCGGGCAACAAATGCCGGCGCCCCCAGGCTGACGGTGGGAGCGTTCCCCGCGGGATGGGAAGCGGACGGCGGCCTGTACTGCGAATACACAAGATCATAGACTTTGGCTCTTCCGTTTCTAAGTGCAGGCCTCTTCATTGTAGTAGGCACACGCCGTGTGCCGTCCCTGAAACAAAGGCTTTCTGCACTTAGAAACGGAAGAGCCGCCATTTGTCGCTCGGCGCCGTCGCCGAAGTCCTCGTAATGGTGTTCCCTTACCAGCCCGACTGCCGGCTCAGCCCCCAATGCTCAGAAGCAACTGCATAAAACCCAGCACGGCGAATACCGCGACCACCGACAGGACGAAACCGCCGGCGTCTTCCCGATTCCACCTGTAAAGCTCCCACCGGCTACGCGGGAACAGCAGCAGGTGATCGTGACGGTGCGGATCGGCCAAGGAAGCCGCCAACTCCGCTGCGTCTTCCTCGCGATCGGGAATCACCGGCGTGCGCATCTTGGCGAAGAACCGCGCGAGCATGGCTTCATCGTCGGGCGGGGTCAGCAGGCAAATCAGCAGCATGACAACAATCGGGCTGAGCGTGCGAATGAGGATCCGCAACGTTTCATTCAGCGCGTAAGAGTTCTCCGCCAGATCGAATCCGAGCCGGTCCAGCAGCACCAACTCAAGGCTAAGCGCCCCGCGGCCCGACAGCGTGCCCCGATCGTCCGCCTGCACGTCCTGGGTCCAGAACACGCCCTTGCGCGGGAGTTGATAGGTGCGGCTGAATGCCTGCCCGACCGTCAGCGGTTCCGGCTGGGCCCCGACCGACTCGCCGGCCGCGCTTGCGATGTGCCAGGCGTTGATTTCGGCCGCACGGATGCGCGCGTCGCCCTCGGTGGCCTGGTACTCGCGCACCAGCGGCGCCGGGTCGGTCCGCTTCAGTAGTTCGGGCCGCGTGCGCAGCCCGGGCAGCAGCGTGGGCAGCAGCAAGGGCAGGACCAAGAACGCCGTGACCCCGAACAGCATCGAAAACCACGCACCCCAGCGGTTCGCTCGCCGCCATTTGATGCCCAGCCAGAAGGCGGGCACAAGGGCCACGTTCATCTCCCAGATGAACCGTAGAATCTGAAGGATCGTGTCGAACTGCAGGGCAATCCAGGCCGAGCCCGCCAGCATCGCCCCGCCCAGTACCCGCCCTGCCCACACGTAGTGCCGCGGGCTGCGCCCCGCAACCAGCGGCCGGTACAGGTTGTGCGTCAACAGCGAGGCGGAGGTGAGCATGAGGCAGTCGGCCGTCGACATCAGCGCGGCCATGAGGCACGCGATCATCAGCCCGACCAGCCCCAGCCCCAAGGGCCCCAGCAGGTCGCGCGTGGCGTAGCCCCACACCAAGTCGGAATCCTCGATGTGCCCGGCGTACAGCACGATGGCGGCCAGTCCGAACACGCCCCAAAGCACCGTGCAGAACCGCTTCATGTAGCTGCCCACCACAAAGCCGTACCGGGCCGCGTATTCGTCGCGGGCGGAACCGCAGGTGACCAGCATGTTGGGCTGAATCACCACGGTCAGCAGCGCCATGATCGACAGCGCCACGATGTAGTACCAGGTGAAGTCGATCGCGTGCGGCGAGCCGAAGATGTCGAAGTGCGACTCGGGCAGTCGCGCGTGGATGGTGCTCAGTGCTCCTTGCATGCCCTCGCCGCCGTACAGCACGTTGATCTGCGCCCAGGCGAACGGAATGAGGAGGACCGAAAGAGCGATGATGCACATACCCCAAACCAGGGCATCCAATCGGAGGTGCGAGATGACCGTCGCCGCTCGCTGCGCCTGCAATCGTTCCAACTCCACTTGCTGTTCGGCCGTCAACGCGGCGGGCGCTGCGCGCTCGAGTTCTTCCCGCGCTTGCAGCCGCTCGAGCGATAAAATCTCAGCCGCGGCGAGCGCGTCGGCCTCGGTGAGTTGTCGATACGCGGCTTCGTATTCTTGGGCCTCGGCGGAGGTGAACTCGGCAGCGGTTTTCGGGGTGATCGCCAGAATGGTCTTCGACATGGCGCTGAAGCCCAGCGCGATGAACGCCATCATGCCCACGGTCCCGATCAGCGCATACAAGGCGCCCATCCGGCGGCTGCCATAGCGCTCGACGAAGAAGTCGCCCAGGGTGAGCACCCGCAGGCGGCGCAGCCAGCTTGAGGTGAACCAATACACCGGCGTGCCGAACAGGTACAGCAGGGAACTCCAGATTCCCGCCGCCCCGTTGTGGAAGGTGGTGGTGGTCACGCCCACGGCGTT
>SKZG01000454.1 GCA_007127495.1 Planctomycetales bacterium | reverse complement strand
TTGTCGGTACTGCCCATTGTCGGCGCTGCGGTGGCAGACTATAATCCGCGGGTAACCGTTCAAGGGGCGGCGTGGGTTCAAGGGACGGCACGGATAGATTTTTCTCCGCTTCATGCTGAACCATTGCCGAAAATCCGCCAGCGCCCGTTCCGGGAGCACGGTGTCCATGGTGCCGACTGACTTTCACTCGGACGCCACGACCGAATTGGAGGAGTCTGAAAGCGAATGCCTGAAACCCAACATGCGTATGTACTCGACGTGATGGCCGAAGACCATCCGGGCATCGTCGCCTCGGTAAGCCAGGCAGTCGAGTCGCTTGGCGGAAATATCGACTCGTGTAGCCAAACGGTTCTTGGGGGGTATTTTACGCTCATTATGATCGTCAGCCTGCCGGATCGGATCGCCCCGGACGAGCTGGCCGAACGGGTCCGCACGGCCGAAGGCGCCAGCCGCCCCTACCAGGTGCTCGTGTATCCTTGGCAGCCGCGGCTCCCTGCGGCCGTGGCCGAGCCGAGCGAACGTTTCGTCATTACGGCGTTCGGCGCCGATCAACCGGGCATCGTCCGCCGATTCAGCCAGTATTTGGCCGGGAAAGACATCAACATCGTCGACTTGTACGGACACCGCGAGGGCGAGGAGTTTGTGCTCATCGGACAGGTTGAAGTGCCCAAACGTTGGGACGTTGGCATGATGCAGGCCGACCTCGAGCAGTTGGGCCAGGAATTGGGGTTCGCCGTCAAACTCCAGCACGAGAACGTCTTTGTCGCGACCAATCAGTTGCGCTTCACCCGCACGCCTTGAAGGCGACTCCCATTTTCGCACATCGCCTGAAGAGCCCAACGTACCGCACCCAAACATTGTGACCATGGATGAGGCCCCGCTGCTGCGGAAATCGGCCCCAGCCCCCACAAGGATTGCCCCATGCTCCGAACGGAAGAAATCCTCTCGACCATCGACATGCTGCACGCTGAGCACCTCGACGTGCGCAGCGTCACCCTGGCGCTGAACCTCGACGACTGCGCGGCGCCCGACATCGGCCACGTCTGCCGCAAGGTGCGGCAGAAGATTCTCGGCCGGGCGAGCCGACTGGTGGAAACGTGCGACCGGGTGGGTGCGAAGTACGGCATCCCGGTCATCAACAAGCGGCTGGCCATTTCGCCCGCAGCCACTTTGCTGGCCGGGCACGGTTGCGGCGCGGCGGTGCGGCTGGCTCAGACGCTTGACGCCGCCGCCGGCGAGTGCGGCGTCGATTTCGTCGGCGGATTCACTGCACTGGTTCAAAAGGGCGTGGGGGCGGGCGACGACGTGGTCATCCGCGCCCTGCCCGACGTCCTCGCACAAACCGCCCGCGTGTGCGCCTCAGTGAACGTCGCCTCGCGGAAGGCGGGCATCAACATGGACGCCGTCCACCAGATGGGACACACGCTGCTGGACATCGCCGCGGCCACGGCCGACCGGCAGGGCTTCGGGTGCGCGAAGCTGTGCATCTTTGCGAACATCCCGGAAGACAATCCCTTCATGGCCGGGGCCTACATGGGGCCGGGCGAGCCGGACGCCACGGTCAACATCGGCGTTTCCGGGCCTGGGGTGGTCGGCAGTTCGCTGCGCCGCCGCCTGGCCACCGACGTGAAATTGACCCTGGGCGACCTCGCGGAGGAAATCAAGATTACCAGTTTCCGTGTGACGCGCGTGGGCGAACTGATCGGGCGCGAAGTGGCCGCTGAGCTGGGCCTCGCATTCGGCATCGTCGACCTGTCGCTTGCCCCCACTCCGACCGTCGGCGATAGCGTGGGGGAGATTCTGAAGCTGCTCGGCATTGCCCAGGTGGGCGCCCCCGGTTCGACCGCCGCCGTGGCCATGCTCAACGACGCGGTGAAGAAGGGCGGCCTGTTCGCGTCGAGTTCCGTGGGCGGGCTCAGCGGCGCCTTCATTCCCGTCAGCGAAGACGCCACCCTGGCCGAGGCCGTGGAGCACGGCCACCTGGTCCTGGAGAAGCTCGAAGCCATGACGAGCGTGTGTTCGGTCGGGCTCGACATGATCGCCGTCCCCGGCGACACCCCGCCCGAAACCCTCGCCGCCTTGATTGCCGACGAAATGGCCATTGGCGTCATCAACGACAAGACCATGGCGGTGCGGCTCATTCCCGTGCCCGGCGCCAAGGCGGGCGACGTGGTCGACTTCGGCGGCCTGTTCGGAAAGACGCCGGTCATGGCCATTCGCAACGCGGGCGCCAGCGAAGCGTTTGTTCACTTCGGCGGCCGCATTCCCGCCCCGTTGCAATCCTTGGGAAACTGACGTGCCGGCCTACGTGTGGTAGTCGGCATTGATGCGGATGTACTCGCCCGTCAGATCGCAGGTCCAGAAGCGGGCAGAGGCGGCGCCCTCGCGGAAGGAAAGCTCGATGTGCGCGTCGCGCTCGGCGCGGATGGCGCGGGAAACGCTCGCCGCGTCGAACGGGACCGGGGCGCCGTCTTCGTAGAGCAACACGCCGTTGAGCTTCAGGCTCAACCCGCCCGGGTCGAACGCCACGCCCGCGTAGCCGGCCGCCGAGACAATGCGGCCCCAGTTCGGGTCGGCGCCGGCGATGGCGGTTTTCACCAACGGGCTGTTGGCCACGGTGCGGGCAATGCCGGTCGCCTCGGCGCGCGAGCGGCAACCGGTCACGTCGATGGTAATCAGGTGCTGCGCGCCCTCGCCGTCGGCCGCGATGGCCCGGGCCAACTCCCGGCAAACCTCCGTGACTGCGGCAGCGAAGGCGGTCAGTTCGGCGCCGGTGGGTTCTCCGGCCGCGGCGCCGTTGGCCAGCAGGAGCACGGTGTCGTTGGTACTGGTGTGGCCTTCCACGCTCACGCAGTTGAAGGTTTCGTCGGCCACTGACTGCAGTAGTTCCTGCGCAGCCTGCGGCGGCAGCGCTGCGTCGGTCAGCACCACGCCCAGCATGGTGGCCATGTTCGGGCCGATCATACCGGCGCCTTTGGCCATGCCGGTGATCCGGACTTCCTGCCCGCCAACGGTCACCTGCCGGCCGGCCAATTTGGGGCGAAGGTCGGTCGTGAGCATGCCGCGTGCGGCCGAAAGCAAGCAGGCCTCGCTAGCCCCGAGTTTGACGGCGGCCGCGGCGATACCCTGCTCGACCTTGTCCATGGGGAGGAACTCGCCGATGATGCCGGTCGAAAGCACGAGCACCTGCCCGGGCTCGGCCTGGCATACCATAGCGGCCAACTCCGCCATCCGTTTCGCATCGGCCGTGCCCCGCTCGCCCGTGCATGCGTTGGCGTTGCCGGAATTGATGACCACGGCGCGAATGGCATCACTCGGGGTTCGCTCGCGGTCCAATACGACCGGCGCCGCGCAAATGCGATTCTGCGTGTACACGCCGGCGCAGGTGGCCGGCCGTTCCGACATGATCAGTGACAGGTCGGGCTTCTGCGGGTCGCGTTTGATCCGGCAGTGAACGCCGGCCAACAGGTATCCCTTCGGTACTGCGTGCGAGTGATCCAAGGCAGTTTGGGGGCAGGAGGTTAGGGTCGGGGTCAACCCAGGGCAGTGGTTTCCGGATGACCGAACATCAGATTGAAGTTTTGCACCGCCGCGCCGGAGGCGCCCTTCACCAGGTTGTCGATACAACTAATGGTGACAACCTTCCCGCCGATCAGGCGCGCGGTCACGTCGCAGAAATTGGTCATGACCGAGTCCTTGGTAGCAGGCAAACGCTCTACGACGCGCACGAAGGGCTCATTGGCGTAGAAGTCGCTCAAGGCTTCGAGCAACTGCTGCTCGGTCACGTTGCCTCGCGGCCGGCTGTAGGTGGTGCTTAGGATCCCGCGGTCCATGGGAACCAGATGCGGCGTGAAGAGGATTTCCGCCTTCGCGCCGGCGGCCCAACCGAGGTACTGGGCAATTTCCGGCGTGTGGCGGTGCCGGCCGAGGTTGTAGGCGCACAGGCTCTCGTTGCACTCGGGATAGTGGGCAATCAACGACGGAGTGCGCCCGGCGCCGCTTACCCCGCTCTTCGAATCGACAATGATATCAGCCGGCTCGACCAGCCCGGCCTTCAGAAGCGGCGCCAAGGGCAGAATCGCCGAGGTCGGGTAGCATCCGGGGTTGGCCACCAGGGGGGCGGGGCGGATCTGCTCGCGGAACAACTCCGGCAACCCGTAGGGCACCTTCCCCAACCGGTCCGGATCGGGATGCTTCTGGTTGTACCACTGAGCAAACACGTCGCTGCTATCGAGCCGGTAATCGGCGCTGAAATCGACGACGCGGGCTCCGGCATCGAGGAGCTGTGGGATCAGCGATGAGCTGACGCCGTGCGGCAGGCAGCAGAACACGCACTCGGCCCGCGCGGCCACCTCGGCCGGGGTGAGCTTTTCCAGGCACAAATCGATCCTGCCGGTCAATGAAGGGTGAATCGACGCGATATGCGGCCGATTCTCCTGGATGTCGCTGATCGCGACAATTTCAGCCCCCGGGTGACGGAGCAAGATACGGATCAATTCCAGCGCGGTGTAACCGGCGCCGCCTATGATTGCTACTCGGGTCATTGGATTTCTTCTTGGATGGGATACTCCCGCGTGAACGAGTCCAGTCTACACGCCGTCGCCTCGGCGTACCAGGGGGTGGTAGACAAAAATAGCTCTTCCGTTTCTCACTGCAGACAGCCCTTGTTTCAGGGACGGCACACGGCGTGTGCCTACTACAAAAAAGCGCCCTGCACCTAGAAACGGAAGGGCCACAAAAATAAGCGTTTACCCACCTCGAAGGGGGCGATGCGATCACATTATGCTTCGAACCAGCCAGCCGATGTACGCGAGGTAGCAGGCCAGCAAGCCGGCCCCTTCCAACCGATTGATACGGCCCGGACGGCCGAAACCGTAGCCGACCACAAAAAGGGACAGGGTCAACAGGCCCATCACCAGGCAATCGCGGGAGAGCACCTCAGGCCCGACCGCAATGGGATGGATAACTCCGGCGATGCCGACGACGGCCAAGGTATTGAAGAAATTCGAGCCGATGACGTTCCCCAGCGCGATGTCGTGCTCGCCTTTCCGTACCGCGGCCAGCGCCGAGGCCAGTTCCGGCAACGACGTGCCAAAGGCCACGATGGACAGTCCGATCACGAGGTCGCTCACGTTGAGCGCATGGGCGATTTCGACCGCACCCCACACCAATATGCGCGAGCTGAGCAGCAGTAGGACTAACCCGCTGACGAGCCAAAATATGGCCCACCGAAGGGGCATCACATAGGCTGCGGCCTCCTTCTCCACCTGGCTGCTGTAGCTATCGTCTCGTCGGCGAACTCCCTGGACGATGGTCCAGGTCATCAGCCCGGCAAAAACCGCCAGCAGGACCCAGCCTTCGGCCCGGCTAATCTGACTGTTGTAAAGCTGCAAGGCGGCCAACAGGGTCACCAAGGTCAGGATGGGCAACTCCCTGCGTAGCACCTGCGAGTGAACGGCGATCGGGCACACCAGGGCCGTCAGTCCGAGAATGAGACCGATATTCGCGATGTTCGACCCATAGGCGTTGCCCAACGCCAAACCCGGGTTGCCCTGGAAGGCCGCAATGGCCGAGACCACCATTTCCGGCGCCGAGGTGCCGAACCCGACAACCACCATGCCAATCACCAACGGCCGCACACCCGCATGGCGCGCCGTGGCGGCTGATCCGTCCACAAATCGGTCGGCGCTGAACACCAACACGAGCAGGCCGACGACAACGGCGACAACGGCCAGGGTCATGGGGCGCTTTCGGAATAGAAGACCGCGTGCCCCAGCAGGAGCCCGGCGCCCACCACGAGCAGGCTGTCAGCGATATTGAAGGTGGGCCAGGGCCACGTACCGATCATCACGAGAATGAAATCGCGTACGGCGTACACCGGCTCGCCGGCCGCTGGGTGGTTTTCCGGCCAAGTCAGGCCATGCAAGCCCAGTCGGTCGTACAAGTTCCCAAAAATCCCCGCCATGACACAGCCCAAAGCGACGGCCAGCATCCAATCCTCGGCGGCGCGGTACACGAACAGCCACACCAGCACCCCGCCGGCCGCCAGGATCGAAAGGGCCGCGAACAGCCAGGCATAACCTTGGCCGATCCCGAAAAGGGCCCCTTCATTGAGGCTGGTTTGGAACCCGAATAAACCCGGCACAATCCACTCGACAGACTGCCGGCCGGGCATCCCGAGCCGATCGAACAGCAACGACTTGGTCCACAGATCGAGCCCGAGGCCCACTGTGGCCAACGCACAGAATACCAGGATGCGGCTCAGCAAGCCCGTTTTCATCGAATCGCAGCCGCGTCAGCTTCCTTGTTCCACGCGGTCGGCGCACTTCACGCATAGCTCGGCGTACGGGATGGCGTTCAACCGAGTCTTCGGAATACGGATTCCGCATTCGTCGCACGTGCCGTACGTGCCTTCCTCGATGCGTTCCAGCGAGCCTTCGATCTTGTCGAGGATGTCCTCCTCGCTTTGCATGAGGCTCAGCGTGAACTCCTGCTCGAAGTTGTCGCTACCGATATCGGCCATGTGGATCGGCATACTGGACAGGTCGCCGTTCCCTTCCATGCGATTCTTGCTCAGCGCTGCCTCGGCCATGTGATTCACGTCGCCCCGCAGGCGGGCGCGCAGGGCCAGCAGGCGAGCGCGATAGAGCTTCATGTCATCTTTCTTCATTTGGGTTCTCTCCAGGAAAAAAACCGTTACCATGATACCGACACTACATGCCCAAACCCCTTATTATATTCGGCGTTGCTGCCAAAGTCAAAGGCCCGCAACGAGCCCGCAACGAGCCCGCCAACGGCACGAACCGCCGAGGTAGCGGACCGCGTCGAAAAAGCCGGCGACAAACCACCCGTGGGGGCTACTGTGCGACTGCCAATTCGGCTCGCCGCGGCCTAAAACTGCGTTTTCCGTAGGGATGGGCTTTCGAGCCCGTCAAAGCGAAGACGGACAAGAATGTCCATCCTACAAAAGCGCAAGAACGGCACGCGGCGAGTATCGGCTCGGCTGGGGTTACATACTGGACATTCGCGTGGTATGCTTTCCGCCGGTAACCGTTCACGGGCCGACCGGGAACCGGCCCATTTTTCGTCCAATCAGTGCGTGATTCCCTTGAATGACCAGTTTGCCTATCAGCAGTGCATTTCGCCGGACTGCGCCGCCACGTTCGGAATCGACGAGGTGCTTGTCGCATGCCCCCAATGTGGGGAGTTGCTCGACGTCATCTACCAGTGGGACCGCTTGCCCGTCCCCGACACCCTTTCCACCCTCGAGGCGAAGTGGTCGGAACGAGGCAACCCGCACGCCTTCAGCGGGGTATGGCGTTTCCACGAGTTGCTGCCGTTCGCGCCGGTGGAGCGATGCGTCACGGTGGGCGAAGGCCAGACCCTGTTGCTGCCGTCGGAGGGCGCGGCCGAGTACGCCGGCATTCGCCGCGGGCGGCTCCACCTCCAGTACGAGGGCATGAACCCTTCCGGAAGCTTCAAAGACAACGGCATGGCGGCGGCGTTTACGCACGCGCGGCTTGTCGGCGCCGACCGGGCCGCGTGCGCCTCGACGGGCAACACCAGCGCGTCGCTGGCGCTGTACTGCTCGGTGACACGATTGATGAAGGCAGTGATCTTCATCGGGTCCGGCAAGATCTCCTATGGGAAGCTTTCCCAAGCGCTCGACTACGGCGCGCTGACCGTACAAATCAACGGCGACTTCGATGACGCCATGGCTCGCGTCAAGGAAGTGTCGCAGCAGTTGGGAATCTACCTGGTGAACAGCGTCAACCCATTCAGGCTCGAGGGCCAAAAGACCATCATGCTGCGCGTTCTCGAAGCGCTGCGGTGGCAGGTGCCCGATTGGGTCGTCGTGCCAGGCGGGAACCTGGGGAACTCCAGCGCGTTCGGCAAGGCCTTTTTCGAATTGCACCAACTCGGGCTGATTCCTCGCATTCCCCGCCTGGCCGTCATCAACGCCGCCGGCGCCAATACCCTGTTCGATCTCGTGGAGCGAGATGGCTTGCGATGGAACGGCGGCCGGCCCGACCGCGACACCGTCGGCCGGTTCTACACCGCCATGGACACCGACGGGCGTCGCGCCTCGACCATCGCCAGTGCCATTGAAATCAATCGTCCGGTGAACCTGACGAAGTGCCTCCGGGCACTCGACTGGTGCGACGGCGTCGTCCGCGAGGTCACCGATCAGGAAATCCTGGACGCGAAGGCCCGCGTGGGAGCGAGCGGCTTGGGTTGCGAGCCGGCGAGCGCCGCCAGCCTGGCCGGCGCGAAGCAGTTGGTCGAAGAGGGCGTTATCGACCCCGAAGAGCGGGTCGTGTGCATACTCACCGGCCACCAGCTCAAGGACCCGACCGCCACCGTCGCGTACCACACGACCGACCAGAAGGTATTCAACGAGGTGCTCGGCAGCCGCGGGGTGCGCCGGGCCGCGTTCGCCAATCGGGCCGTTGTGGTGCCCAACCAACTGGACGAAATTGTCAAGGCGATTCGCCTGTATAGCTAATGGATTCTTGCAAATGGTACACATCGTCATCTACGGGGCCGCCGGCCGGATGGGCAGGCGGCTGATTGCACTGGCCGCCGAGGACCCGAGCCTGAAACTCGTGGCCGCTATCGACGCGCCGGGCCACCCCAGCCTGGGCGCCGATGCCGGCGAGTTGGCCGGCACCGGCCGGCTTGGCCTGCCACTGACCGACGCCATACCCGTTGGCGGCGAACCGGACGTGGCCATCGATTTCTCGCTTCCGGCGGGCACGGAGGCGTTTCTTCCCGTGTGCCTGGCAAGCGGGGTCCCGTTGGTGGTCGCGACGACGGGTTTTGACGATCGGCAGGAGCAGTTGCTGGCGCAGGCGTCGGAGCACATCGCACTGCTGCGCGCTCCGAACATGAGCCTTGCCGTAAACCTCACCATGAAACTGGCCCAGGTTGCCGCCGAGGCGCTCCGGCAACAGGACGCCGACGTGGAAATCCTCGAACGCCACCATCGCTTCAAGCAAGACGCGCCGAGCGGGACGGCGTTGAAGTTCGGTGAACTCATCGCGGCGATCATGGGGCAGTCGGAGCACCGTCACGGCCGCCAGGGCCATACGGGCAAACGGCCCCATGGCGAAATCGGCTACCACGCCATCCGGGCGGGCGACCATCCGGGCGAGCACACGATCGTGTTCGCGATGCTTGGCGAGACGATCGAACTGACCGTGCGCGCCTCCAGTCGCGATTGCTACGCCCTGGGCGCGCTGGCCGCCGCGAAATTCCTCGCCGGCAAACCGCCCGGTTCCTACGCGATGGCCGACGTCCTTTGAAACCGCCAATTCGCCGGCTTACGATCGACGCCCACATTCACCGAGCCAGCCAGCCGCCGTCGATCGCCACCGTGAAGCCGTTCACGTAGGCCGACGCTTCGGAAGCGAGGAACACCGCGATGCCACGCAAATCGTCCGGTTGCCCCCAGCGCCCCGCCGGAACGCGGTCGAGAATGGCTCGGTTGCGGTCGGGATCGTCCCACAGCGCGCGGGTGGCCTCGGTGGCGATGTAGCCGGGGGCGATGGCGTTCACCTGGATGCCCTTGCCCGCCAACTCGTTGCACATCAGGCGCGTCAGGCCCATGACCGCGCTCTTGCTGGCCGTGTAGGACGGCACCAGGATGCCGCCCTGGTAGGAAAGCATCGAGGCGATATGGATGATCTTGCCGCTGCCGCGCGGCACCATGTGGCGGGCGGCCTCCTGGCTGAGCAGGAACACGTGCTTGAGGTTCACGTCCATGACGGCGTCCCAGTCGTCTTCGGTGAATTCGAGGAACGGGGCGCGGCGGATGATGCCGGCGTTGTTGACCAGGATGTCGAGCTTGCCGAACGCCTCGACGGTTTCGGCGACGAGGCGGGGAAGGACGGCCTTGTCGGCGAGGTCCGCCTGGAGCCGCAGCGCGCGGCGGCCGGCGGCTTCGACCGCGGCAGCGGTTTCCGCGAGGTCGCTGCGGGCGACCAGTGCCACGTCGGCACCCGCCTCGGCGAGTGCCAACGCAATCGATCGCCCGATGCCGCGCGACGCGCCCGTGACGAGGGCCGATTTACCTGCCAGGGAAAACAGAGAGTCGTTAGGTTTCATAAGCCTGTGGGTCAGCGGAGGTCTTTGGTTGCGATGGCGTCCATGTCGCCGAAGTCCTGGTTCTCGCCGCCCATACCCCAGCAGAAGGAATAGGCGCGGGTGCCGACACCCGAGTGCAGCGACCAGCTTGGCGAGAGGACCGCCTGGCCCTCGGCCACGACGAGGTGGCGGGTTTCGCCGGCTCGGCCCATCAAGTGGAACACCCGCTCGCCTTCCGGAAAGCCGAAGTACAGGTAGATTTCCATTCGGCGCGTGTGCGTGTGGGGCGGCATGGTGTTCCACACCGACCCTTCGGCAAGCTGTGTGAAGCCCATCACAAGCTGGCAGCTCTTCACGCCCTCGGGGTGGATGTACTTGTAGATGGTGCGCGTATTGGCGCCGCCGTCGGAGCCCAGCGCCACGGGGGCGGCGTCGTCCTTTCGGATGTGCGCCGTCGGGTGTGCCGCGTGGGCGGGGAAGCTGACCAGGAAGAACCGAGCCGGGGCCGCCGAATCGTCGCTGGTGAACACCACGTCGCGGGCGCCGCGCCCCACGTACAGTCCGTCCAGGTGGGCCATGGGAAAGGCGGTTCCGTCCACCGTAATCGTGCCGCCGGCGCCGATGTTCAGTACGCCCAGTTCGCGCCGCTGGCAGAAGT
>SKZG01000529.1 GCA_007127495.1 Planctomycetales bacterium | reverse complement strand
CCAGACGCTGCCCGGTGGTGCTGACGGTCTTCCAGTGCGACAAGGGTCGTGGCCTGCTCGAAAAGGCCGAGCCCAAGAGCCAACTCGACGCTCTCCATCAAACAGTGCTTCAGGCGTACCAGAGCGCCCAGGACTACCGCAAGCCCGAGTTGATCGTGGGCCTCGCCGAGGGCCTGCGGCCGCTGGAAAAACAGGATCTGCTGCCGGAATCGCGGCTGCTGTTGGCCCTGCTGCCGGGCATGGCCCGCGAAGCGCGCACAGCGCAGGGGATGCTGGCGATGGTCAAGTTCCGCGAACTGCTCGCGACGCTGACCATCGGCCCGCCGACCCACCATCACAATCTGACGTTCTTCCCGCTGCGGTGGCCGCAAACCTGCGAGCCGTCCTATACGCTCCTCAGTACGGCGATCGAGACGGGCGAGGCCGTGATCGAAGAGGTCACCGAGTCGGGCAGCGTCCCCAACCTGGCCGTAACCAACAAAGCCAAGACGCCGCTGCTGATTCCCGAGGGCGAAATCCTCATCGGGGCCAAGCAGAACCGGGTCATCAACGTCACCGTCCTGGTGGCGGCAGGCGTGAAGTTCGTCCTGCCGGTCAGTTGCGTCGAGGCGGGCCGCTGGCGATACCAGTCCCGCCACTTCGAGTCGAAGTTCTGCGCGCCGCCGTCCCTTCGCAACAAGAAGCTGAAGGCCGTGCAGAGGAACCGTGCGGAGAGCGGTGTCCCGATCAGCGACCAGGGCGAGGTGTGGGACGAAGTGCGGCAGTGCCTGGACGACGTGAAGGCGCAGTCCGCGACCGCCTCCCTGACCGATGGCTTCATGCACGCCGAGGAAACGCTCAAGGAGCACTGCAAACGCATGGTGTTGCCCGAGGGGGCGGCAGGCGTCCTCGTCGGGCGCAACGACCGGATCATCGGCATGGACCTGTTCGATTCGCCATCGACGCTCGAGACGCTGTGGGGGCGGCTGTCGGACGCCTACTTCTTCGACGCCCTCCGCGATCCGGCTGCCGCACCGCCCACGCCGGTCGATCATGCCCAGCGGTTTGTCGAGCGGCTTGGCGACGTGGCCACGCCGCGGGTTCCGGCCCTGGCCCTGGGCGAGGAGATGGAAATCGCCCGAGAAGGATTGGTCGGGGCTGCCTTGATGTACGACGGTGGGATCTGCCATCTGGCAGCGTTCAGTGATGGAGAATCATGATGAACCCCGCGACGGAAACGGATACCGTTCTACTGGACGTTCCCCCCACGATGAACTATGCTCGTATCCTGACTCGATGCTGCCTCAACCGAACGGACATTGCCATGCCCGACCAACTGCCCCTGGTACGCCAATGGATTCTGCTGCGGAAGCTGTGCTCCAGCCATTACGGCGTGACCGTCCAGGACATGATCCATGAACTCGGCGTCAGCGACAAGACGATCCGCCGCGACCTGGAGACGTTCCAGGCGGCCGGCTTTCCCGTGAAGGAAACCGTGGAGGAGTTTGGTCGCAAGAAATGGCGCATCGAGGCGGGCAAAGCCGAACCGGGCATGCACTTCACCTTCGATGAAGCCATCGCCCTGTACCTGGGCCGCCGCTTCCTGGAGCCGCTGGCCGGGACCGTATTCTGGGAGGCCGCGCAGCGTGCATTCAAGAAGATTCGCGCCATGCTGGGGGCCGATGCCCTGAACTACATCGACCAGTTCGGCTCGATGTTCCACCAAACGATGGTCGGGGCGGCCGACTACACGAAAAAGGCCGAACTGATCGATGAACTGATGGTCGGCATTGAAGACCGAAAGGCCGTCTTCATCACCTACCAATCGCTGCGGGCCACCGAGCCGGTTACCTACGACGTGCATCCTTACGGGCTGATTTTCCATCGTGGCGCCCTGTTCCTGGTGGGCCGTTCGCCGCATCGTGAGGAGATTTGCCACTGGAAGGTCAGCCGGATCGAGGATGCCGAAGTGACCCAGGTGCCTTTCCAGCGGCCCGAAGAGTTCGGCCTCCAACAGCACTTGTCGAAATCGTTCGGCGTCTATCACGGCGACGGCGACGTCAAGATCAGGGTCCGATTCGCTCCCCCTGTTACCCGCTACGTTGGCGAATCACGCTGGCACGAGAGCCAGAAGCTCACGCCGCAGAAGGATGGCAGCGTCGTGGCCGAGTTCCAGTTGTCGGACACGGAGGAGATCAAACGCTGGATCATGAGTTTCGGGCAGCACGCCGTCGTCCTGGAACCGGATTCGCTGCGGGCTGAGATCGTGCAGGAATTCACCTCGCTGTTGGCGGCCTACAGCCAAGGGTCGGGAACCTCGGGCCCGGAATCGAACAAAGCGCCGGACCGTCGGCCGAGCACCAGACCGCCGAGATAGGATGGCAGAGAGCGACATAATGGGCGGAACGGGCAGAACAGTAGGGGGCATTGGTAAAGACATTTAGGAAGACTCAGGTAGGTTTCGACGGGATCCGGGAAAGCGGTCTGGTAGGATGGGACGGCGGAAGGGAAAAACAGGTTGTCGGCCGCCGGGTGCAAGGTTTGCGCAAACGAAACAACTGCCCCCCAAGGCGCAGAAATGCCCCAAAGCCAAGCCCTCAATTATGGGGATACTTCACCCCGGCGGTTTGTTTTGGTAGGGTCAATGTGCCGTGCCTGCGGATGCACGCTGCCCCGGCGAAGGTGGAGAAACAGGTACACCCGGAGGTCCAGATTGCACCAAAGCCCGATATCACCATGAACGCCGCCGTTTTCCACGTCGCATTCTGAGCCATGCCGCGCATCTTCGACAACATCGACCTGCCCCTGCTGGGTGCCCTGAAAGACACGCTCCAGGT
>SKZG01000263.1 GCA_007127495.1 Planctomycetales bacterium | reverse complement strand
CTGATTCTTCGGTATTGGCATGCGATAATTCAACACGTCACCTCTGCTACCCTCGTAATGGTTCGAGGCATGCGATACTCTCTCCACCAGTTCGCCGCAACGTAGCAGAGTCGTCCTCAGTCGTCAATAGGCCGGAAGAATAGAGGCGGCACTGTTCGATTCGGTTGTTCGGCGTGCCCGTCGGTCAATCACCCGTTGGGGGTGCTGCAGTTCACGTTTACGGAGGTCGGCAACGATCGCATCCAGATCGTGACGGTGTCCCTCGGTATAGGCATCGCGGTTGCGCCACACTTCGGCGATGATCTCATCCTTGTACATTGTCATCCTCCTGCGAAAGCAATTCCAATGGGGTGCAGATCTCCGGGCACGCGTACCCAGCGGCTGCGCAGATGGTTCGAATGACGGGCTTCGTGGCGGCATTGTCGATGTGCCGGCAGTTCCATGTGAGCAAGTAGTCCATTCTGTGGTCGCTGGCCACCGCGATATGAAGCGCATCTGCCTCAGCATATCCAGGTACGCCGCCATCGGCGATGAGTCGCCTCGCCAATTCCTTCGCGTCATCGGTTACCGACAGCAAGCGAAGTGGTTCCAGCAGGGCAAGGCGTCTGTCCGCCGCATCCACATCTCCGCCTTGCGCTTCCGCCAGAACGAGTTCCGAGATGAATAGTTCGTACTTCGGACGCTCCTGCTCCCACCACTGAAGGGTTGTTTGCTGCCACGCGGCGGCACGCAAATCCCGGCTCGGACGCGACGTCAGGTAGCTCGCGATTGAGGTTTCGAGATAGACGCTCTTCATGCTCCAATCCTGCGGTTCGGTCTCCGATCGGGCTCAGCGCAACGTAGCACAATCGCTCCCGGTTGTCAATACGCCGGCCGGCCGATGTGCCCGTCCTGCTCGCACGGGCGAAAGAGCAAACTCCCTTCATGTGCGGTCATCACCCCAACTGCTTCCGGAACCGGGCGACGGCGAGGGTCAGTCCGATGCCATGTGCCTACGCCCCCGTGTTGGAGTGTAGAGCACCGAGTTCGGCCGCGCCAAGAGGTCCGGCGAAACAGGGGCGCCGGAGCCACGCGAAAGCCCGGCAAAAGACATCCCATTGTCACCTGTCGCGGTGGACGTCTTCCGACACTTCGATCCGATTGACGACCATCCACACCGCGGGTTCGGCCAGCAGGACCGCCTGGGCCAATTGCTTGTAAAAGTACCTCGACACGCGCCCGCGAAGCACGACGACACCCTCCGAGAAGTCGCAGTGGACTTCCCGCAGGGAAGGATAGCCGGTGGCGCAGAGGCGGCGGCGGATTTCCGCCAGCACGCTGCGCGCCGCGGTGTCATGGGGCTCCTTGCGTACGCCTAAATGTTCTTCCATAGCTGTATCCTCGTACTGTGGCATCATGTAGTGCATCGTGTCAAGCAGAGTGCTTCGGCGTCACATTCCGATGGCGGTGCCGGCGACAAAGCGGAACTCCTGCCCGCCTCGGAAGTCACCCGGCGCCAGACTTCCTCGCGATGGACCGCGACGCCGGCAGGGGCCTCAATTCCAATCCGTACGCGGCCTGCGTGAATGCTTAACAGGACGATGCGGACGCCCGAGTCGGGCAGGACGATTCTCTCGCCGACCTTGCGACTGAGAACTAACATGTTCAGGACTCCTTTCCGATAGGGACTCCAAGAGGTGCAACGACGATCTAGCTATAGGCCCGGGTTGCCGTCGGCCGGCGGTAACCCAAGACGGTAGGGTTGCTTTGCTCGCCGCGACCGCAATGCGGCGGCAATCACTCGCTTCAATTCGGTCAGGTCGGCACGTTTTTCGACGCACGCGGTGGCGAAGCGCGAGCGCTCGTCATACAGGCATGCGTCGGCGAACGACGTGAAGAAGACGATGGGCAAGTCGGGCTCGCTGCGCCGCATTTGGGCCAGCGTTTCCAACCCGTTCATGCCGGGCATGCAAATGTCCAAAACCACCAAGTCCGGCCGATCGTCGCTGGTGAGCCGCAGCGCCTCGCCTCCGTCCGGGGCGACGAGCACCCGGTAGCCTTCGTCCTCCAATTCAAGCCGGCAGTATTCGCGAATGTTCTTGTGGTCGTCGGCGATCAGCACGGTCGTCATGGGCAGTATATCCTTCAGCTCGGTTCGTACGAGGATTCGGTGCCGTTTGTCACGTCGCCGCGGTGGACGGGGCAACGACTGGGCGATGGTGGGCTGAGCAAATGATGTGCCCGAAATAAGATCGCCTCCAAACAGGCTTCGTAACCCGTTTCCCGCACAAGAGATGCGTCAAGTTCGCTGTCGCCCGGCACTCTCGGGCGCCGGGCTTGCGATGTCGGCCGGCTGACGGACTGTCAGAAAATGGACGTGGGCCGGTTCAGTCGCCGCGTCACTCGGCGGTGCCATGCAGACCGTACTTCTGCATCTTGGCGTGGAGGGTCGGGCGGGCCATCCCCAGGAGCCGGGCGGCATGGGTCTGATTTCCCCCGGCCCGCCGCAGCGCCTCGGCGAGGAGCCGCCGTTCCGCTTCGGCCATGAACTCCTCGTGGACCCGCTCTCCCGGGCAGGTTGCAAAATAGCGGGCGATGCATTCCTCACATCGCCGATTTCGTCCAAAAAGATGGTGCCCCCGTCAGCCTGCTCGAACTTGCCGATCCGCCGGGCCGCCGCCCCGGTGAAGGCGCCCCGTTCGTAGCCGAACAGCTCGCTTTCCAGTAGCGTGTCGGGAATGGCAACACAATTCACCGTCAGCATCGGGCGACGGCTCCGTTGGCTGTGCTGGTGGATGGCGCCGGCGACCAGTTCCTTGCCGGTGCCCGACTCGCCGCG
>SKZG01000378.1 GCA_007127495.1 Planctomycetales bacterium | reverse complement strand
TTCAAACTCACATCTTGCTCGTCATCCTCCTTTCCCACGCTTTCGTGGCGCAAGGTCAGAGCTTGAATAGAAGTGAGCTTTAAGGTCAGAGCTAGAATAGTGATTAGCGGATTGACGGCAGGGATGGACGGGGTACAATCAGTTCATGGCCAGGCCGCTGAGAATTGAGTTTGCCGGGGCTGTCTATCACGTGACCTCCCGGGGGAACGCGAGGCAGGATATCGTGCGCGACGACGTCGACCGAGAGAAGTGGGTCGATTGGCTGCGGCGCACCGTCGAGACGTACAACTGGCACCTGCATGCGTGGGTGCTCATGACGAATCACTCGCATCTATTCGTCGAAACCCCAGAGCCAAACCTCTCGGCCGCAATGCAGTATTTCGGCGGAAGCTACACGAGCTACTTCAACCGACGCCACCGCTGCTGCGGGCACCTGTTCCAGGGTCGTTAACGGAGTCCCAGCAGCGTGACCCGCGCGGTAGCGCGCGTGGAGTCGAGCGATGAGAGACTCCGCCACACGGCCACCCAACTGGAAAAGGCACTTCACTAATCACTATTCAAGCTCTGACCTCAACGACCGGTGCAGTGTGATCGGGTCGAGCCGGGTCAAGCCAGCAATCAGGTCAAAGTGCGTGTCGGAGGAGATCACACTGGTCAATCCGTGGTTCTGCATTACGGCTGCGTGGATCGTATCGCGGGCCCGTACCCCCTGCGGGCCGTACTGCTGGAACAGCATTACCGCGGTCTGTATATCCGCTGCAGCTACCGGTAGAATCTGGGGGACGAGCCTCATTAAGTCCTGCGCCATATTGACCGCCTCGGCATAGCGTCGCAGCGCACCGTAGCGGTGCAGGATTTCCTGAATGACTTCGACATCGATCACGACTTGCATCCGGTCGAGAGCAATCTCGCTCATCAGCCACTGGCAAGCGTTGCGGTAGGGGTGGGGCGCGCCGGCCGCATACATTGGGATGGCCGTGTCGAGCATTGCGGGTACGGGAGGCGCGGTCATTTACTCGATGGCTCCCCGAATGATCTCCTGTTCCATCTGGTCCCAATCAGCAACCGGGAGATTCATAGCGACAAGCCGCTGAAGCGCCTGCTGCCGCAAATCAGCGGGTACCACCGGGGCCGGCTCGGAAACGCCTTGGGGTGTGCGGATCTCGATTTCGACGATCTCGCGTTCGCGGAGCGGCAACTGCTGTGCCGGCCGAAGCATGCCGCCTTCATACGTTGCCACAACGGTAATCGTCATCATTCGAAGTCCTCACAGCGAGAGCACCGTCCCTAAACTCAATTCTAATCGGAAAGGAGGTCCAATACAACGTCGGAAACCCAAAAGGACAGCGAGCCGAGCGGTGGCAGCCTACTTGGCGCGTCGCCGGTTCGGTCATCCAGCGGGCAAAGTCGCCGAGGCCTTGGGCTACCGAAGTCCCAGCAGCGTGACCCGCGCGGTAGCGCGCGTGGAGTCGAGCGACGAGACACTCCGCCACACGGCCACCCAACTGGAAAAGGCACTTCACTAATCACTATTCAAGCTCTGACCCCATCCCCGGACGCCAACCCCGTCCTTACTTCAGCCCGGGCCCCGGCCGGACGGCGTCGCGCACAATGACGCCGGGGTTGCGGGAGACTTTGTCGGAAAAGACGCGGGCGTCGTCGATGATCGGTTCCAATTTGCGGGTCAGGTGCTCCACGTTCCGGATGGCCCGGTTCAGGTTCTGGTAGAGTTCCGGATTGTGGATCAACTGGCCCAGCGTCCCATCGCGATGATTGATCGCCTGGCTGAACTGCACCAACTCGCGGCCAAGCTGCTCCAGATGAGCGAGGCTGGTGTCTACCCGGCCGATCATCTTCTCGGCATCGCGTCCGAGGGGCTCCGTGAAGTCCTCGATGTTTCTCAGGCTCCGGTTGAAGGTGGCCATGCTGTGCTGGATTTGCACGACGGCCTTGTGGGTATCGTCCATGAGTATCGGCAAGCGCTCAATGGCCCGGCGGATTTCCAGTTGTGCCTGCTCGTCGCCGAGAACCCTGTTGGCATTGTTTGCCAATTGCTCCACGGCGCCGAGCGTTTCGGCTGCCTTTCCAAACGCGCGGTCGAGGTGCTCCTCATTGTTGTGCAGGAGTCGGTTGAAAGTCGCCGCCAGGTCGCGAACGGTTTCACTCGTGGACTGGATGGAGTGCATCACGTCGTCAAGCTTCGGGGCCAGGTCCCGCACGGCCTCCACCGGATCGTCTGCGATCTCGCCTCGGATCCATTGGCCGGTCTCAACCGGCTGCTTCTCGTCGGTGGGGCCCTCGCCCGCCGTCATCGCTCCGAGTCCGAACGGGCTGGGGCTGGGGCTGGGACCGTGCTTGGAATTATCGGTGCGGACGATCTGGACCACCGCATCGCCCAGTAATGAGGTCCGGACACGCGCGAGTTCGTTTTGATAAATCCGCTTGTCGCTCTGAATCGCCATGGTCAGGACCACGCCCCGCTCGAACTCGGCCTCGCTGACGCCCAAGAACCCTCGGATCTCTTCATGGTCGGCGATGGTTTCGGCAAATTCCACGCGCGTCACGCGGCCGATCAGGATACCGCTCTTGCGAACCGGCGTATCGACCGCCACCCCGGGCGCTTCGCGCAACCACACCCGGACCTCGTACGTTCCATGAATGATCTGGTGGAAATCGCCGAACATGAAGATGAGGATCAGGGCGATGAGGATCGTGGCGAACACCATCACACCGACGCGAAACTGGATAATCCGTTCATCCATTATTTAGCTCCATTCAGGGCTCGCATTTCCATCAAGCGTTCGCCGGCCTCGCCCCGCACGAACTGCGTAACGCGCGGATCGGCGGCGCAATCGATGGCGTCCGGCGGACCGTCATAGATGACCTGCGGCTGATCGCCTGCAAGCCGAGTCAAGGGGTACAGCATGACGATCCGATCAGCCACCCTCCGCGCGGTGCGCATGTCGTGCGTGACCACCACCGCGGTGGCCGGGTGGTAGGTGCGCATGTTGAGGATCAACTCATTGATGACGTCACTCATGATCGGGTCCAGCCCGGTCGTGGGCTCATCGTAAAGGATGATTTCGGGATTCAAGACCATTGCCCGAGCCAAGCCCACGCGTTTGCGCATGCCGCCGGACAGTTCCGCCGGCTTTTTCGACAGGATGGACTCCGGCAGGCCCACCTCCGCGAGGCGGTCGACGACGACCTGCCGCAGTTCCTCCGGGCCCTTGCGCGTATGCTCTCGCAACGGAAAAGCGACATTCTGGGCCACGGTCATGCTGTCAAACAGGGCCGCCTGCTGGAAGACAAACCCGAAGCGGGCCCGCTGGCGGGGCAACTCGGCTTCTGCGATGTCGGACAGGTTGCGGCCGTCGAAGACGACCTTGCCTCGGGTGGGCCGAAGAAGGCCGATAATCGTTTTCAACAACACCGTCTTCCCGCACCCGCTCTCGCCAATGACGGCGAGGGTTTCGCCCCGAGCCACGGTCAGGTTGATATCGCGCAGCACCTGGTGCTGGTCGAAATCGATGTGCAGTCCCACCAATTCCACCATCGGCTTCCGTTTCAAACTGTTGGCTGCATCGACCATCGCAGGGCAGGGCAGGGGAGGGGACGACCGCTGGACTACAGGATTTTCGGGGCTTCCGGCCACAAGGTATAATAGATGCCATCGAGCATGATGCCCAACAGCAGGTTCAGCAGGAGAATGACCACGAAGGAGGCGACGAACGCCGTCGTGGCAGCTCGGCCTACGCCTTCCGCGCCCGGATCGCAATGGAAACCGCGGTGGCACCCGATCAGTGCGATGGCCGTGCCGAAGAATAGGCTCTTGAACACGCCGGCGAATACGTCGAAATTGCCCACAAACCGTTGGGAGTTGACCAG
Organism: Planctomycetales bacterium; assembly: GCA_007127495.1. Classification (GTDB taxonomy): domain Bacteria; phylum Planctomycetota; class Planctomycetia; order Pirellulales; family Thermoguttaceae; genus PWXP01. Next base: position 6,897 of record SKZG01000378.1, on the reverse strand, counting down.
GTAATGATGCCAGTCGATCTCCAGGAGCCATACCGCATAAAAGAACGCGCCGGCCACGCCCATGAAGTCGGCCATGATGGTCAGGGCCGGAATGAGCAGCAGGCAGGCGAGGAACCGGGGGACCACCAGGTAATGGATTGGGTTGGCTCCCATGCTGGTCAAGGCGTCAATCTGCTCCGTCACTCGCATGGTGCCCAACTCGGCCGCCATGGAGCTGCCGACCCGCCCCGCCAGCATCGTGGCGGCCAACACGGGGCCTAGTTCGCGCACCAGCGACATGTTGATCACCGCCCCCAGACGCGTTTCCAAGTTCAACATGCGGAACTGCACGTAGGTTTGCACCACCAGCACCATTCCGATGAAGGTTCCCGTCAGGGCGACAACGGGAAGGCTCAGCACGCCAATTTGGTAGAAGCACGGCAGCAAGGTTTCCCTTCGCGGCAAGCGGGTGAACAACCAGCGAAGCGTTTGCGCCGTGAACAGGGAAATACTGCCCAGTTCCGTAATCCAATCCACCACCAGCGCACCAAGATCGGCAATCCACTCGGCAGCAACCCGCGCCGCACCCGGTCGGCGGACCGAATCGTTCCGGCTTGCAGTTTCAGAGCCAGTTGCCATGATGTACAGTGCGCCACGAGATAGTGCAACCGTTCACGTGTCGGCCGAAGCGGCAGTACCGTTTTCTCGGCGATAAGGGCGTCTTGCCCGGGAACGAACACCCACTGTTGCGCCAAGAAAACTGGGACATTCCCCATGAACGGCTACGAAAACAGGAAATCCCACCTGTTTATTCGACGCGGAATCCCTTCAGCTTGAGTCGGCTTTGCGGATTATAACGGAAATGACCTTTGGGAACTCTGCGCAATATAGGAGCGACCTCGACCCACCCTACGTGAATGAATAATCCGGCAAGTGATCGTGCCCTGTACACTTACGAACCGGGCCGGCTATGGTAAATCGCCGCTTTCAACTCCCGTGCCGGCTCCGACCGGGGTGGGCTCGTCCGTGGCGTGCTCCGTCCGACCTTCAAAGACAAGCTGTTTTTTGTCGCCGACTTCTTTCACTGCGACCACGATGGTGTCCTGGCCTTGGAATTCGCCTTTGAGCAACTCCTCGGACAGCGGGTCTTCCACGAAGTTTTCAATGGCCCGCCGCAGCGGCCGCGCGCCGAAATCGAGGTTGCTCCCTTTTCGGACAAGGAAGGTCTTCGCCTCGTCGGTCAGGGTCAGGGTCAGGCCGCGCTCGCTCAAACGCTCTCGCACCTTGCCCAGCTCCATGTCAATCACCTCCTTGAGATCATCGCCGGTAAGATGGCGGAACACAATCACGTCGTCCACGCGGTTAAGGAACTCGGGCCGGAAGACCTTTTCGATTTGCTCCTGCACGCGGTCCTTCATGCTGTCATACGAGGCGTCGGCATCGGGCTTTTGGAAGCCGAAAGCCGACTCGTTCTTGATCGCTTCGGCCCCGGCGTTAGTGGTCATGATGACAATCGCGTTGCGGAAGCCGACGTTCCGGCCGAAACTGTCCGTCAAACGGCCTTCCTCCATCACTTGCAGCAGCATGTTGAACACGTCGGGATGGGCCTTCTCGATCTCGTCGAGGAGGACCACGGCGTAGGGCCGGCGGCGAATCTTCTCGGTAAGCTGCCCGCCTTCTTCATAACCGACGTAGCCGGGAGGGGCGCCGACGAGCCGGCTCACATTGTGCTTCTCCATGTACTCGCTCATGTCGAGCTGGATGATCGCGTCTTCGTCGCCGAACATGAATTCGGCAAGGGCCTTCGCGAGCAACGACTTGCCGACTCCGGTCGGGCCGGCAAAGATGAAGCAGCCGGTCGGGCGCTTGGGGTCTTTCAGCCCGCTGCGGCTGCGCCGCACCGCCTTCGATATCGACTTGATGGCCTCGTCCTGGCTCACCACGCGCTTGTGCAATTCCTGCTCCATTTGCATCAGCCGCATGGAATCTTCGGTGGACAGGCGGGTGAGCGGGATGCCGGTGATTTTGGAAACCACTTCGGCGATGACGTCTTCATCGACCACTCCGTCGGTCGAACGCGACTTCTCGCGCCACTGCTGGGTAATCGTCTGCTTCTTCTTCCTCAGTTTGTCGGCTTGATCGCGCAATTGGGCGGCTTTCTCGAAGTCCTGGTTCGCGACCGCTTCCTCCTTTTCCTTGTTGAACTGCTCCACTTGCTCGTCGATTTCCTTGAGATCGGGCGGCCGGGTCATCGATTTCAGGTGGATGCGGGCGCCGGCTTCGTCGATGACGTCAATGGCCTTGTCGGGCAGACAACGCCCAGTGATGTAGCGGCCCGAAAGCTCGACGGCCGCTTCAATGGCGTCGTCGGTGATCTGCACGTGGTGGTGCTGCTCGTACCGGTCGCGCAATCCACGCAGGATTTCGATGGATTCCGCTTTGGAGCTTGGCTCTACCATGACGATCTGGAATCGCCGGTCCAGTGCGCTGTCCTTCTCGATGTACTTCCGGTATTCGTCCAGCGTGGTCGCCCCGATGCACTGGATTTCACCGCGGCTGAGAGCCGGTTTGAGGACGTTGCTGGCGTCGATGGCGCCCTCCGCGCCGCCGGCCCCGACCAGCGTGTGAAGCTCATCGATGAACAGGATGGTGTTCTTCGCGCGGCGGACCTCGTTCATGACGGCCTTGATCCGTTCTTCGAACTGGCCTCGATACTTCGTTCCGGCCACCATCATGGCCAGGTCGAGCACGACGATCCGGCGTTCCATTAACAGTTCCGGCACATCGCCGCTGATCACCCGCTGGGCGAAGCCCTCGACAATGGCCGTTTTGCCCACGCCGGCCTCGCCCAACAACACGGGGTTGTTCTTGGTGCGGCGCGAGAGGACTTGCATGGTACGCTCAATTTCCTTTTCGCGCCCGATGACCGGATCGAGCTTACCTTGCCGGGCGAGTTCGGTCAGGTCGCGGCCGAAGCTATCCAGCGCTGGGGTCTTCGACTTGCCGCTGCGCTGGCCTTCCGAGCCGCCGCCGGCGGTCACGCCGCCGCGCTCGGCGCCTTCCGGGCCCTCGAGCCCGTGGCCAAGCAGGTTCAGAACCTCCTCGCGAACCTCCTCAAGCTTCAGCCCCAGATTCATCAGCACCTGAGCCGCCACGCCTTCCTGTTCCCGGAGCAGGCCCAAAAGGATGTGTTCCGTGCCCACATAATTGTGGTTGAGGTTGCGGGCTTCCTCCATGGAATACTCGATGACCTTCTTGGCGCGGGGAGTCTGAGGCAGCTTGCCCATCGTGACCATGTCGGGGCCGCTCTGGACGAGCTTCTCCACTTCGAGCCGAATCTTCCGCAGGTCGACATCGAGGTTTTTCAACACATTCGCGGCAACTCCGCTGCCTTCCTTGATGAGCCCCAGCAATATGTGCTCGGTGCCGATGTATTCGTGGTTGAACCGCTGTGCTTCCTGGTTGGCCAATTGCATGACCTTTCGGGCACGGTCGGTGAATCGTTCGTACATTTTCTTCTCCGTGATGATTCTCAGGCGGCCGGGCGCAGCCCGTCGGGCTGACTCGATTCGCCTGATTGCTTATATAGGATTAGTTGCCGCTCGCGTTGGATTTCCAGTTGCCATTTGTCGGCCGCTTCGAACCGGGTGAGGACGTCGATCTGACGACCGGCCTCCTCGAGCCGCCCCACGTGCCGTAGCAGCGAGGCCAGCAGAATCCGGGCTTGCACGTCGCGGACATCGCGACGAAGCAGCGATGCCAGGATTCGCTCCGCTTCGTACCAATTCCCCTTCAAGTACTCGCCAACCGCCGTAGGGAAGGGGTCTTCCGACGGATCGCCCCGCTGGTGTGGCGGGAGCTTGGGCTCAAAAAACGCGGAATACACGGCCCCGGCCACCCATCCCAGGCAAATGGCCATCCATAGCGCGTTACGCACGTTGCCGGGGATTAGTTCACGCCAGATCAGGCTGCTGAGCAGGGCACCATTCAACATGCCGCCCGCTCCAAAGGCCACCGCCAGCGCAATCCAACTTCCCCGCCTCCATAACTGGGGTAAACCAGGCCACACAAACGTAATCCATAGCTTCGTGCCAAACATCCGTCGCTCCGTCAACCCACTTTCCCTTCAGACCGACTGGCAGGACCCTCCGGGTCGTCCACCAGGGAATTGTAACTCGCAGTTAGCGATTGATCAAGGCAGCCTAGAGGCTTCTTCCAGGGGGAATAGCATACCACCCGACGCAACCGCCCGCAGTGCGCGGTCCCCAACGGGCAACGCATTGCCCACGGAAACGTTCAATTCCGACCACAACATTTGCCAGTCGTACCGCCCCTGGCGCGTTGGAGCCGGTCGCGGGTTCTTGTTTTCGAACCAATGGACAGTATAATGTAAGCGAGAGAACCCTTATCGTGATGGGGCTTTGTGACCCTAAAAGGGCCAGGAACTGTGCAAATTGAGCTTCTCCGTATTTTCGATGCCGCAGCCAATCGCGCCCGCGAGGCCCTGCGCGTGGTGGAAGACTACCTCCGCTTTGTGCTCGACGACCGCTTTCTTACCAGCCAGTGCAAGCAGTTCCGGCACGATTTGACGGACGCTCTTGCCCACATTCCCGCCGGGCAACGCCTCGCCGCACGGGACACGCAAGCCGACGTGGGAACGCGGTTGACGACTTCGAGCGAGGCGTTGCGCGCGGATGCCGAGGGGGTGCTCGCCGCGAATTTTGCCCGCTTGCAGGAGGCCCTGCGTTCCCTGGAGGAATTTAGCAAGCTGGACGACGCGCGGGCCGCTGAAAAAATAAAACAACTTCGTTACCTCAGTTACACTTTGCACCGAGCCGTGGAAACCACACGCCGGGGCATGGAACGGCTCGAAAAAACCCGGCTGTACGTGCTCCTGGACGGGCAAACCGATTCCCGCACGCTGCAACACCTCGTGGAAAACCTGGTGGGAGCCGGGGCTGACATACTTCAGTTGCGCGACAAACACCTGCCCGACACCGAGCTGCTCGCCCGCGCCCGCCTGATTCGGAAAGTGACTGAGGGGTCGGAAACCTTGTTGGTGATCAATGATCGTCCCGATCTGGCGGTGCTCAGCCGAGCCGACGGAGTCCACCTGGGCCAGGACGATTTGTCTGTGAAGGATGCCCGCAGGATTCTCGGTCCGGACCGCCTGGTCGGCGTGTCTACGCATTCGCTTCAGCAGGCCCGCCGGGCGGTGCTCGACGGGTCCGACTACATCGGCGTTGGTCCGACGTTTCCCTCGGGCACCAAGCAGTTCGAGGCTTTTCCGGGTGTTTCCTTGTTGCAGGCTGTATCGGCGGAAGTGCGCTTGCCAGCTTTCGCGATTGGTGGTATTACTTCCGAAAATCTGGGCGAGGTCTTGGCTGCCGGCTTCACCCGAATCGCCGTAAGCGGCGCTGTGACCCAAGCGTCGGATCCCGGGACAGCCGTTTCTGAACTGCGAGCCAGATTAGCCGACGCCGTTCAGAGGCTCTGAAAAAGTCAAGACGGGCATCCCGTTTCGCGCCAATTTCGTAAGTTGGCTGCTCCTGTTCGGGAGCCCGTGCCGGTTTTGTTACGCCACTTTCATCGAAGACAACATGCCCAAAACGATTCGAGAGGAAATTGCGGCAAGCGCCACCACGATCGTCGTTAAGGTTGGCACGCGCGTGCTGACCGACGCGGCCGGACGGCTCGACTCGCAACGCATCGAGCAACTTGCCATGCAGGTCCACGAGGTTATGGAATCGGGACGCCGGGTCGTACTGGTCAGTTCCGGGGCTGTGGGCGCCGGCGTGGGCCGGCTTGGCCTTGCCGGCAGGCCGACTGACCTGGCGCGTCTGCAGGCCGTGGCCGCCGTTGGCCAGAGCATGCTCGTGGAAGTTTACGAACGCACCCTGTTCCGCTTCGGACGCCACGCAGCCCAAATCCTGCTGACCGCTGAGGATCTGGAGCACCGAACCCGGTACCTGAACGCCCGGAACACCATACTCACACTCCTGGAGCTGGGTGCCGTTCCCGTGATCAATGAGAACGACACCGTCGCCGTCGACGAGCTGCAAACCACCTTTGGCGACAACGACCGGCTGGCGGCCATCGTAACCAACCTGATTCAAGCGCCGCTGCTGGTGCTCCTTTCGGACGTCGACGGGCTGTTCGACGGCGATCCAGACCATCCACAAAGCCGGGTGATATCGACGGTAACCAGCTTGGACGACTCGATCCGGGCCATGGCTCGGGACTGTCAGGGCGGGCTGGGCAAAGGTGGCATGGCCAGCAAGCTGGAGGCCGCCCGCCTAGCCACCGCCGGCGGCGAGAACGTGATCATCGCCAGTGGCGCTTCCCCAGGAGTCCTCACCCGCATTATGGCCGCCGAACCCGTCGGCACGCTCTTTCTCGGCCAGCCGCAAACCGTGGCAGCCCGGAAACGATGGATTGGGCTAACGGTCCAGCCGCGCGGTACGCTGGTGCTCGACGCTGGCGCGCGCCAGGCACTGGTGAATCAAGGGCGCAGCCTTCTGGCCATCGGCGTTGTGAGTGTCGAGGGCCGTTTTCGGAAAGGCGACGTCGTCCGCCTGCGCGACACCGAGGGCCGGGAGTTCGCTCGCGGGCTCACCAACTACAGTGCCGACGACCTGGACCGGATCAAGGGCCTGCGCACGAACCGGATTGCTGAAGTGCTGGGCCATCGACCGTACGATGAAGTCATCCATCGCGACAACATGACCGTGACGATGAGATCGTCCACCGTGACACCATGAGCGTGACGCGGTGCCCCCCCGCCAACGTCCGATAATGTATCTTATGTTCGGTCGGAGGCCGTTTTTCCCCGGACTACAGCGATTCGCGTCGCTGAGCCGCTGCCCGGCGTTTATCGTGGCCGGGCCCTTTCACCGAGCATTTCAGCCGCACTTTCCA
>SKZG01000021.1 GCA_007127495.1 Planctomycetales bacterium | reverse complement strand
GCTCTCCCAGGTAAAGTCCGGGTCGTTGCGCCCGAAGTGGCCGCCCGCGGCCGTCTTGCGGTAAATGGGCCGGCGCAGGTCGAGGTACTGGATAATTTGGCCGGGGCCGAGCGGAAACAGTTCCCGAACCAGTTCACAGAGTTGCAATTCGCTGACGCGACCGGTGCCCTGGGTGTCGACCAAAACGCTTACCGGTTCGGTTACGCCGATGGCGTACGCGAGTTGCACCTCGCAAGCGTCGGCCAAGCCGGCGGCGACGATGTTCTTCGCCACGTGACGCGCCATGTATGCGGCCGAACGGTCGACCTTGGTTGGGTCTTTTCCGCTGAAGGCGCCGCCACCGTGCCGGGCCCAGCCGCCGTAGGTGTCGACAATGATCTTCCTGCCCGTCAAGCCACAATCGCCGTGCGGTCCCCCCACTTCGAACCGGCCGGTCGGATTGACGAGGTGCTTGATGTCGCCATTGCAAAGTTCAGCGGGCAACTCGGGTTTTACAATGCGGTCGATGACGAACTCGCGGATTTCGGCCTGGCTGACGTCGGGTCCGTGTTGCGTGGACACCACCACCGTATCGATCCTCACCGGCTTGCGCCCCTCATACTCGACGGTGACTTGGCTCTTGCTGTCGGGCCGGAGCCAACCCGCCTCGCCGCGGCGGCGCGCATCGGTCAATCGATTGGTAATGCGGTGGGCCAGGGCAATCGGCAAGGGCATGAGTTCCGGCGTATCGTTGCAGGCGAACCCGAACATGAGGCCCTGGTCACCCGCGCCAACTTCCTTGCCCTGGGCGGCATTTTCGTCAACTCCCATGGCAATGTCGGGGCTTTGCCGGTCAAGGGACAGCATCACGGCGCAGGTATCGGCATTGATGCCGAACGCATCGCTCGTGTAGCCCACCTCGCGGATCACCTGCCGTACCACATCGGGGTAGTTGATTACGGCTTTAGTAGTAATTTCGCCGGCTACAATGGCTACGCCGGTGGTTACCATCGTTTCACAGGCCACTCGACTGAGCGGGTCGTGGGAGAACAGGGCGTCGAGCACGCCGTCGGAAATCTGGTCGGCCAGTTTGTCGGGATGCCCCCCACTGACCGCCTCACTGCTGAACAAATACTTATACTTACCTTGCACTACTTTAGACCCTCCAGAATACGGATAGCGGGACTCGACGTGATGCCCGCTCGGCTTCAAAGCGACCCATTATAGTCGAGCCCCGCCGTATTCCGCAAGAGTCGCAAGTCAGTTGCTCAGCAGCGCTTGCTCGAATGCTGCGCAAAAGGCAGGCAAATCTTTGGGAAGCCGTGACGTGATGATGTTTCCATCGCGGATCATCGGTGCGTCAGTATAGTCGGCCCCGGCCTCTCGCAGTTCATCGGCGATGCCTGCGAAGGACGTCGCCCGTTTCCCGTCAAGGACCCCGGCGGTGATCAGCACCTGCGGACCATGACAGATGGCGGCGACCGGCTTGCCGGCTTCCGTCAATTTCCTGGCGAAAGCGACGATTTCTTCATGTTTGCGCAAATTCGCCGGCGAACGTCCGCCGGGAATGACCAAACCGTCGAAATCGTCCGGCGACACGTCGCCAACCGCTTTGTCGACGACTACCTGAATGTCGCTGTTGTACGCATCCACCGCACCGGGAGCCGTGCCAACCACAGTGACTTTCGCACCGCGATTGACGACATAACCCAGCGGAACGAGTGTTTCCGCGTCATGGACACCTTCGCCCACCAAAAAGGCAATATGTTTGCCGGCAAGCGGGCTCGCGTGCTCCTCGGCTGCTGCGGTGGCAACGTGCAGGACGAGGAGTGTGAGGGCCGCGGCGAGAGCGCCGCATAAGCCGCTACCAAAACTCGACTTGTGTACTCGCATCCCATTTCTCCTGTAAAACCAGCGTAACGGTTAATACGGGGCCAGGAAACCGACCGGCCCCACAACGAACTTGACCGTTCACGGGGGCTATGGGCCCTTCGCATTCAGCGGGGAAACTGGCCGCGCCGATATGCCGTGAACCGTACCAACTGCCTCAATTCTACCCTGATGGCCGTCTTGGGAGAACCGTGTCAATTTGGCCGACTCGACTACCAGCTTTTTCGCAAGCCGATGGTGGGGGGAGCTTGGACAACTTGAAAGTTTGCATTCGCCATGCCTCTTGCTATACTGGAAATAGGTTCATTACCGGCCGAAGGGGACAAATCCCTCTGACGGGCGCATGAAAGCTTTTATCAAAGGTTTTTGGGAATCGAAAGAGTTCGAAGCGAATGTCGTGGTGGAAACGGGTGAAGCGAGGGCTCTCGATTCTAGCGGTCGTGCTGGGCAGCGCGGCGATCTTGGCCGCGGTGGCCGCTCACTTTGTCCTGGGGCGAGGCCGCGCCGAGGACGTAGCGACGGAACGAAGCCGTGCCCCCGTGCCGGTGACGATTGCCATTGTCGAGTCGATGACCCTCGAGGAAGTGGTCTCTGGCGTCGGCACCTTGGAAGCGTCGGCCGAGGTGGAGGTTTCGCCGGAGATTGCCGGCCGAATCCGGGCGATCCGGTTCGAGGAGGGAGCCTTCGTCGAGGAGGACGACGTCCTTTTCGAGTTGGACGACGATCGCCTGCGGCACCAGCGCGCCGCGCGACAGGCGGCCCTCCGTGCGGCCGAGGCACGCGCTGCAAACGCCCAACGCATTTTCGACCGGCGGCAACAACTCCGCGATCGCGCCGTATTCACCGAAGAGGCGATCGAAGAGGCCGAGGCCGATCTGGAAATGGCCGTTGCTGAGCGAGAGCGGCTCGAGGCGGAGCTTTCGCTCATCGAGCGGGAACTGGAGGACATGCGCAT
>SKZG01000231.1 GCA_007127495.1 Planctomycetales bacterium | reverse complement strand
CCGCACCCGCTCCGTAGGAGCGCCTTGCCGCGGCTACCCCGAAGCAGCTCAAAGCGGACGTCCGTGCGAGAGAAAGGCGGATGCCGGTGGCCAGCGCCCAATGCCACTTACGTTGAGACCATTGGGGGCATTTTGTTAGCGGAGCGGCGCGAGCCGCCCGGTTTTCCGACTGTAATACCGGACGGCTCGCGCCGTGCCGCTACAAGTAACGGACGGTTCATTGCAGGGCGAAGGCGGTCAAGGAAGTGTTTCGAGCAGGTTCTCCAGCATCTGGCGCACTTGGGCCAGTTCTTTGGACTTGAACCTGCGTTTGGTTTCGTTCAGCAGCAGGACAGCCTTATAGATCACATTCCGCTGGACCCGCCACACGGGGCACTGGAGCAGTTCGCAAACTCTGGCTACTTGACCGTCGGCACAGCTTTTGGCCTCGATGGCAACCAGCTCCGCGAGGCAGGCTGCAATCCCGCGGAGCGTCGATTCCGGGATGCGCAGCGTCGCACCATTGTTTCGCAGGGTATCCGACCAGCGCTGCCGCCGCAGGTCGTCCAGTTCTGCGGCGCACCGGCGGAGCTGTTTCTGGATTCGCGCCAGCGCACGGCAGTGAGCCGTTTTGGCCAGGGCGGAATGCACTTTTTTGAGAAGCTCGCTGTACGCCACCGACTTGGGCAGGTATGCGGCCACGGACAACCCGACCATTTCAATTGCCGTCTCCAGCGAAAGCACCTCCGCCACGACGATTGCAGGCACCCCGGGCGCCAGCCGTTCGGCGTCCTTCACGAGTTCCAGCAGGCCGTTGCCGTCCATATCGGCGCAGGAGATGAACAAGTCATGCCGCCGCGATGCGAGCAACTTTCCAGCTTCTGCTGGGCAGGTGACCATTTCGCACGCGTAGCCGTCTTTGCGCAGGCGTTCGGATGTGGACTCCAGGAAAGGAGTTCCACCTTCAGCCAGCAGGATTGAGGCGATGGTAGTCATACACAATCCGTCATGTTACGGCCCGGGCAGACCGACGAAAAAAGGCACGGCCGGAGCGCCCCCCTCCGCCGGGAGAGGCATGCTTCGACCGTGCCTTCAAATGACAGGCCCGAGGCCTGACAGCTAAGGCCGCCCGCGGCAGGGTGTGCCGGGCTGCCTCGAGCCGCGACCAGCACCCGCCGGGGCAGGAACATTGGTGTCTTGTACAAAAGCGTAGCACAGGATTTCCCTCGAACACCAGGCAATCGTTGTTTCGGAAGCGCGAAGCCGGAGAAAGTCGGGCCGACGCAATGGCCTTCCGATCCCAGACGAATCCGGTAGCCAAAACGACGTGCAGGCCGGGCCTCGTCATCCGGACCTGCCCAACAAACCCGAGAGCCTCTTTGCCATAAAACGTCTTTCCGGGTCTCGAACGCGAACCCGCCCTACCGCAACGGGCACACGGGGTGGGCCCGCTCCATTGACGCTCCATTGACGTTCCTGACGCTTTCGGTCACGGAACGTTTCCGGGAGGAACTTACCAACCTGCGTGGTAATTCGTCGTAAACGGGTGCGCGGTTTCATCGCATGGGTACAGTCGCCAGGAATTCGTATGCCCGCCGGTTCGCTGGAAGCGCGAAGAATCGGGCATGTTGCGATCGTTTAAGAATGATGCAGGAGGTCCATCTGCTGTCGGCAGGAACCATTCGTCAATATGCTCGATGATTTGCCGCTGCGAGCTTGGCCTACACTTCCGACTATAACAACTTGCCATTGTAATGCAACGCAGTTTGGCGGAAACGTGCTTCGGCTACAGAGGGGGATGCGAGCCGCAGGCTGCCCAGATTCCCCGGTTCGTATGTGAATGTTCGAGGGCGCGGCCCACACCCTCGAACCCGACGCCTACCGGATGCACGCTGTTGCTATCTGGCGACCGGCTATCGGCTTGCAGTGCAGGGAAAAGACTGGCTGGCGCCCCTGCGCCGTGGCGCGAGCGCCGCAAGGTAGGTAAACTTTTCCGGTCAAGTTGACATGGCGCAATTACGTGCAATGATTGCCTAGTGAAACATTACCGCCTCGGCCCGGCAGCCCCGGGCTGAGCACTGCCCGCCAGACGGCGGGCGGCCTTAGTTGTCAGGCTCCGGGCCTGCCATTTGAAGGCACAGTGGAAACCGGCTTCTTCCGCGCGAAGAGGCGGCCTCCGCTGTGCCTTTTTTTGTTGCGCTGAAGCAACGAGTCGGAGGCTTGCGACGGTTTTTTCGAATTTATGGCCGGTAGAGGGGCGGGTAGCCCGTAGCTGCCCGACATGACCGACGGCCGGCCGTTTCCATCAGTTCCATGTAGTAGCGAGGTATGTGCAATGAGTTTTCTGTCGAATCTGAGTACGAAGTGCAAGTTGATTTCCGGTTTCCTGGTCGTTGCCGCGATTACCGCCTGCGTGGGCGGCATCGGCTTCTGGGGGGCGTACCGCCTTGCGGGCAACGTTGAGGAGATCGGCGCGGTCCGGCTGCCGAGCATCGAGAACCTGCTGATCATCAAGGGGGAGGCCGAGAACATGCGCGGTACGCTGCGGACGCTGTCAATTCCTGGGCTCACCACGGAAGATCGGCGCAACCAGCAAACGTTCATTCAAGAGGCTCGCGAAGCGTACGAGGCGGCCTGGGCCGTTTACGAACCGCTGCCCCAGACGCCTGAGGAAGCCAAGTACTGGGAGCAGTTCGTGCCAGCATGGCAGGCGTGGCGTGAGGAAAACAACAAGGTCCTGGAGTTGTTCGACCAGTTCGACCGGCTGGGTATTCCAGACCCGCTGTACGTGGCGCGCAGGATCGAAAGCTTCATGAAGGATCATTATGTGCTGTCAGAGAACACGCT
>SKZG01000520.1 GCA_007127495.1 Planctomycetales bacterium | reverse complement strand
CCGCGCCGAGGCCATGCCCGGCACCGAAGTGCAGCGGTACATGATCAGCTTCCAGGAGCCGTACCTGCTGAACACCGACGTTTCCCTTTCGCTCAGCGGCTTCTATTACGACCGGCGGTACATCGAGTGGGACGAACAACGCGTCGGGGGGCGCACGGCCCTGGGCTACCACTTCACCCGCAACCTTTCCGGAAACCTCTCGTTCCGCGGGGCCCGCATCACCATCCACAACCCCATCCAGCCCACGCCCGACGAGCTGGACCGAGCGTTGGGTAAGAACACCCTGCTGGGCTTCGGCGCGTCGATGACCCACGATACCCGCGACAGCGCCTTCCTGGCCACCGAGGGGCACCTGGCCGAGGCCGCGGTCGAGCAGGTGATCGGCACGCACGTCTACCCCCGCGTCGACCTCGACCTGCGCCGCTTCTTCCTCATGCACCAGCGGCCCGACGGTTCGGGGCGGCACGTGCTGAGCATGAAGGCGCAGCTCGGCTGGACCGGCGACCGCACGCCCATCTACGACCACTACTACGCGGGCGGCTTCTCGACGCTCCGCGGCTTCAACTTCCGCGGCGTTTCGCCCATCGACGAAGCGACCGGCGTCCGCGTCGGCGGCGAGTTCCGCCTGCTGGCCTCCGCCGAGTACATGTTCCCCATCACCGCCGACGACATGCTCCGGGGGGTGGTCTTCTGCGACACGGGCACGGTCGAGCCGCGCATCGACCAGTGGTTCAGCCGGTACCGGGTGGCGCCGGGGTTCGGCCTCCGGGTGGTCATTCCGGCGATGGGCCCCGCCCCCCTGGCGTTCGACTTCGCCTTCCCCATCTCCAGCGAAGCCACCGACCGGAGGGAAGTGTTCAGCTTCTTTATTGGGTACAACCACTGATATGCGGACCATCGACTTCCGGAGCGATACCGTCACCCGGCCCACGCCGGAAATGCGGCAGGCCATGGCCGCGGCCCGGGTGGGCGATGACGTGTTGGGCGACGACCCCACGGTGCTCGAACTCCAGCAGCGCGTGGCCGACCTGCTGGGCAAGGAAGCGGCGCTGTACGTTCCCTCCGGTACCATGTCGAACCTGATCGGCGTGCGCGTCCACTGCCGGCCCGGCGATGAGATGGTTTGCGAGGCGGGATGCCATATCTACCACTACGAACAGAGTGGGTACGCCCAAATCGGCGGCGTCGCCGCGCGGACCATCGAGGGCCGATACGGCGTACTGCACCCCGATCAGTTCGAGGGCATGATCCGCCCGGGCGATGCCCACTACGTGCGCACACGCCTGGTCACCCTCGAGAATACACACAACCGCGGCGGCGGGCGCGTGCAGCCGTACGAGTACGTCGAGGCGATTGCACAGTGGGCACACCGGCACGGCCTGCGCACGCACCTCGACGGCGCCCGGCTGTGGAACGCCGTGGCTGCAACCGGCATCCCGCTTTCGCAATGGACCCGGCACTTCGACACGGTCAGCGTCTGCTTCAGCAAGGGGCTCGGCGCCCCGGTCGGCTCGGCCCTGGCGGGCCCCCGGGACCTGATGGCCGACGCGCTGCGGCACCGGAAGGTCCTCGGCGGTGGTATGCGGCAGGCGGGCATCATTGCGGCAGGCGCCCTGTACGCCGTGGAACACCACCGGCAGCGCCTCGCCGACGACCATGCCCACGCCAGGCGGCTTGCCGACGGCGTCCGGCAAATCGAAGGCCTGACATTGGCGCCCGACGATATCGAAACCAACATGCTGTTCTTTCGCATCGACGACTCGCTCGGCACGGCGGCCTCGCTGCGCGATCGGCTGAAGCAGCAAGGGCTTCTGCTCTTGGCCACCGGCCCGCAAACCATCCGCATGGTAACCCACTTGGACGTGGGACCCGACGACGTGGCACGTGCGATAACGGTACTGGGCGAGACGGTTGCCTCGTTGCCTGAGACGTAAGCGTTCACAGGGGACGGTCCCCTTGTTATCCCGCATCGCATACACCAGACATCACCGCCTGCGCCACCCCCCGTAAGCGCCCGCCTGCCAACCGACCCACCACAACAGGAGCTTGAAACCATGAGAACGTCCATCTTCTTCGCCGTACTTGGAATCCTAGGTGTCTTTCCCGGGTTGGGCGCCCTTGCACAGTCGGCCGGCGCGGCAGACTGGCCGGAGGGGAGTGTTGTGCTTCAAACCAAGAGCTTTCGGTACGTGGTCGGGCCCGACGGCACGAACCTGGCGTTCACCTGTACGGCCACGGGTGAGAACTACTGCAACCGGCAGCCCGCCACGGCCTTCGCCAGGGCACTGGTTGAAGGGCAGTGGCGCCGCGCCGCGTCGGTTGCGGCTGACGGCGACGGCATCGCGGTCACCTTCGCCGATACGCCGGCGACGGCCGCCCTTGCGGTTACCGCCCACGCGCGCCATCTCGTGCTGAAGGTTGTCGCCGCGAGCGACGAAATCGAGGAACTGCAACTGGCCAACGTGCCGCTGACCCTCCGGGGCACCCTGGACGAACCGTTCGCCGCATGCGTGCTGGCTTTGAACATGCAAACGAACGTGCCGGGAATACCGGGGCCGTCCAACCGTCTGACGGCAAGCTGCGTGCGCCGCTTCGGTCTGGCCGGCGCCGAGTTCGCCGTGATCGGATGCCCAACCGGCGAGCTGCGCGACGCCCTGAAGGAAGCCGTTTCGGCCTCGGATACGCTTCCGCAGTCGCCCGTTGGCGGCCCCTGGGCCATGGACGCGCCCGACAATAGGGGATCATATCTGTTGACGGGCGGTGAGGTAACCGAAAAAACCGTGGACGATTGGATCGGCCTGATGCGTGCGCTGGAATTCACACAGCTTGAT
>SKZG01000152.1 GCA_007127495.1 Planctomycetales bacterium | reverse complement strand
TCGGCGTCGTTCTCGATGCACCAGAAGAAGTTGCCCATGTGGCCGCCCTGGAAGGGCGCGCCCTTGTACAGCTTCGCCGTCTCCTCGTTAAGCCACTCGCGGTCTGCGTCGGTCAATTCCTCGATGGGTTTGCCGGAGATCCGTCCGCGGTTGACGAAAATGCGCCCTCGGTTGCCCTCGAACCAGACGCCGTTGTCGGGCCCGTGCTGGATGATCATCTTCGCCCCGTCGGCGAAAGTGGCCGCCACCTTGAACGTGGTGGCCGTGTTGTAGCCGTTGGGGATTTCCTGCTTCCCGGCATAGAAGGCCACCGGGTCGAAGTCGTCAGGGACGTTGGGAAAGTTGCCTTCGCCTTCGATTTCCACGGGGCCGGTGTGTTCGTGCCCGAGGCCCCACTGGGCGATGTCGTCGTGATGCGCGCCCCAGTCGGTCATCTTGCCGCCGGAGTATTCGAGCCACCATCGGAAATTGCCGTGGCACCGCTGCGGCGTATAGGGGACTACCGGACACTGGCCGAGCCAGAAATCCCAGTTGAGGTGCGGGGGTGGATCGGCGGTGGGAAAAGGCCCTCCGCTCGGGCCGGCGCCCAGCGAGCACGTGGCCGTGAGCGGCTTGCCCAGCCGACCGCTTCGCGCCAGGGCCACGGCGGTGAGGAATCGGCCCCGATCGCTCCGCTGCTGGCTGCCCACCTGGAAGACGACGCCCGTCTGCCGGGCCACCTTGCAAATGAGTTGTCCCTCCTCGATGGTGAGCGTCAGGGGTTTTTCGCAGTAAACGTGCTTTCCGGCCTGCATGGCCTCGATGGCGGGCTTGGTGTGCCAGTGGTCGGGCGTGCCGATGGTGACCACCTGGATGTCGTCGCGCTCGATCACCTTGCGATAGTCTTCGTACACGGTGCAGCGTCCTTCATAGCGTTCAGCGAAACGTTCGGCGTGGGTGCGGTCGACATCGGCGCAGGCCCGCATTTCGCCGCGCCCTCCGGCACCGTGCCCGATTCCCGAGCCCATGCCTCCGGTACCGATGGCACCGATTCCCAGGCGGTCGTTGGGCGACTTTGCCTTCGCCACCCGGGTGGTGAAGAAATAGGGTATCGTGGCGGCGGCGGCAGGGACGGCGGAACGTTGGAGGAAACTGCGGCGGGAGAGACGACTGGTGCTCATGGCAAAGGCCCTTTCTTACAGAGGCGGGTGAAAACCACCGCGGCGAACTTGGCGCACACGGCAACAACAGACTCAGTATACTCATTTTCCCATGCGGCCGCCAGCGCTGCCGGTTGCGCCGCCTGGCTGTATCCTTCAGGGCAGCCGTTCAGGGGCTCCAGGCACGACATGTACCCCGGAAAACGGTACGCGAATGTAGTCTAACAGGCGGGAATCGTGCTCGTCAAGGTTCCCGGCATGACCCGTGCATGGCCCGATTCCCGAAAGCCAAGCCGAGTTGGGATTGCGTTGGCTTCCACTTGACGGTGGCATGATGTCCCTCACGGTGTCACGAGCTTGTATAGCCGCAAGCTGCTGGGCGAAGGAAGGTTTCCTTCGCGCGGGCGGTCGCGGTGGGCGGGGAGGGTTTCCCAACGTAGCAGGTAGCGGACGGCCGGGTCGCCGCTTTCGCCCCGGTCGGCGGTACGGCGCACCTGCATGCCGGGAAAGTCCGACTGTACGCGGCCGATCTCGCCCGGCTGCCGGTGCCTCCGCGGCGCCGGGCCGACGGGCCGGAGGGTCGCCGCATCGAGCCGCCACCGGCCGGAACCGTATTTCGCGTGGCGGTACGACTGCTCCAGCGTACCGTCGGGCGCCACCTCGACCGGCGCGACGCCTATATCGAAGTTGATCGAGCCGCCGCCCTGGAACTCCCAGCGGTACTCCCAGTCGGTCGCCCGGTAGATGCGCCAGCCCTCGGCCTCGCGCCGCGCGTTGTAGATTTGCGTGTGGCCGTTCGCGTCGTGCTTGTGGTAGGTGACGATGACGCGCCCCTGGGTATCGAACCCGATGCGCGCGTTCCCGTTGATCAGCCCGCCGCCGGGCGGAATGGGGTCGATTACGTCGCCGCGGGCGAGCGTGATGGGCAGTTCGATCGGTGCGCCGCCGCTGGTTTCCCAGTGCTTCAGGTCGCGGGTGCGGGCGTACGATACGTTGTGGTTGGTGGCGCAGTCGGGCGTGTCGCGCCATACCCAGCACACGTGGAACACGCCGTCGGCGTCCTGCACCGGGCCGTGGAAGTAGGCGTTCCGCTTCCCCTCGCCGTCGAACAGCGGCGCGTCGAGCAGCCGCCGCCAGCGGCGTTCGGCCGGGTCGTACACGTTGAATATCTCGATGCCGTCGCCGCTGCGGCCGTGCCGGTACGTGAAGATCAATTCCCCTTTCGAACCGTTGAGGAAGCGAGGGTACGTGACGCGGTCCTCCAGCGGGCCGACCATCTCGGGCACCCAGCGGAGCGAGTCGACGTCGTACGGCTCGTCGGACCGAAAGTACAACAGCGGCGTGCAGTGCATGTTGCCGCTGAGATGCAAGTGCCCGGCCGGGTCCAGCGCTATGGTCACGCCATTGTGGCTATCCCAGCCCAGCCGGGTGGTGGGCAGGGGCCGCCCCGGCGCTGCCGCTTCGCCGTCGGGCGAGGGGAGACGCCGCAGGCGGAACCCCGGCTCACCCAGCCGCCGCGCACCGACGGTCATTCGCCGCTCAGCGTCGTAGAACGCCACGAACTGGTGCGGCGGGGCCGTGAGCAGCGCGAACCCGACCGGGTGGCCCGACCAGACCTCGGCAATGTCGACCGTCTCGCCTACCCGCCACACCATCGGCGGCTCGGCGGCGCATGTCATGGAAGAAACGGTCGCGA
>SKZG01000332.1 GCA_007127495.1 Planctomycetales bacterium | reverse complement strand
TCGTCGTCGTCATCATCCCAGTCGTCATCTTCATCCTCGTCGTCATCGACTTCCTCCCACGGTTCGTCATCGAGGTCTTCGTCCTCTTCTTCCTCGTCTTCGTCCTCGTCGTCGAAGTCGTCTTCATCGTCGAAATCATCTTCAAGGAGGTCGTCGTCTTCGTCGAGGGCGTTACGCACCTCGCCCTCTAGGGGTTCGGGATCCTCGTACGGTCGCTTCTCGGTGTGCGACGTCGGCCGGCGTCGGGTTGGGGTCGTGGTCGTCACTTCGTTCTCCTCTGAAACTGTGTGGGAATTACTTTGTGGAATGGCGGAATTGTCGGCACACGGTGTATTGTTACTAAGATTGGGCTTTGCGGCAAGCGGTGCAACCCGTGGAAGCTCGTCCAAATGTCGGAGACCGAACACCTGCAAAAAATGTCGCGTCGTACCATATAGCAAGGGGCGTCCGAGATCGTCCGATCGACCCGTGACTCGAACAAGGTCGCGCTCGATCAACTGCCGAAGGATCTCGCCGCACTGGACTCCACGGACAGATTCGACGTCAGCTCGCAGGACCGGCTGCCGATACGCGACGACGGCCAGCGTTTCCATGGCTGGAGCTGAAAGTCGCACATCGTCCGCCGTGCCTTCCAGCCGCCGTAGCCACGGCGCGAACCGCGGGCGGGTGAGCAACTGGAAGCCGCCGGCCACCTCCTCCGCTCGGAACGCACAGCCCTCGCTATCGTATCGGCTGTTTAATGCACGAACTAGTGTACGGGCTTTCGTTCCATCCGCCAAGCCGG
This sequence comes from Planctomycetales bacterium, assembly GCA_007127495.1. GTDB lineage: Bacteria > Planctomycetota > Planctomycetia > Pirellulales > Thermoguttaceae > PWXP01. Next base: position 10,044 of record SKZG01000332.1, on the reverse strand, counting down.
CCAATTGAGCCAGTTTTCGGCTGCTTAAGGGCGTACGAGCCAACAAAAGGAGGGCTTCAATACGGGCCACGAGAGGGTCGCAGACTGAAACGGCTTCGCCGGCGACGGTGCATTCCGACGAAGGGTCCGGAATGTCTCGGCAATACCGATGCTTGGTGCCCGATGCGCGCCAGCCGCGGGGCAGCCGGTGCCGCATCGCGGCGCTGCCAAGCCGTTCGCCCAGGGTGAATTTGCTTCCACGCATTCGCATGCGCCCAAGCTAAACAGAAGCGGCTACCGGTGGCAAGCCGGGGCGATCCATTTCCCCCGATTCCGTTTCCAGGTGCAGGCAGCTTTCACCCGGCAGACGCACGCCGTGTGCCGCACCCGAAACAAAGGATGTCTGCAACCGGCAACGGAAGCCTCTCAATTTCCCCGCCGCGCCGTCCGCCAGGCTTCCACCTGCTGAAGGACCTTTGCCATGGCCGCCAGGGGATCGGAACTTGTGGCTTCAAACCGGTAGGCGTAGTGCGGGTTGCCCGCAACAGCAACTTTGCAGTAGAAGCGAAACAGCTCCTGCTCATCGCCCCACGACTCCAAAAGGACATAAGTGGAACCGAGTTCCTTCAGCCGTTGGCGAATCGCCTGAAAGCGATCGGGCGGCGACGCGGCAAACTGACGATCGGCCGGCGGAACCCGAGGCTCGGAAAAAGCGTTCGAATGGGGCGATGGATTTCCCCCATAGCCTCGCGGCGGCATTCCAGCCGCAGCTTCATAGCTCGCGGGAAGCACGCTACACCCCTCCGAATCGCACGTAACCCCACCTGCGGGGTCAGGGACACCGAACTGCGGGGGAGGCGCGTCTGCACCTGGGGCAAAAGCACCCGGCGCAGGCGGTGCCGACGAGGGGCTCCGCAACAGGGGCTCAAAGAGGGGTGCCTCCGCCGCCGCCACCGTATCCGCCGGAGGACCTGGGGGCCACCACATTCCCAGCACCTGGTCAACCACCCCGGGAAAGGCATCCCCGAAAACGGCCACCAAGGGAATAACCACCAGGCATCCCAGCATCACGAAGGCGCGGACCGCCACGGTCAAGGAAGACTGTTCAGCCAACGGCGACTCCTTTCGCCGATAAGGACAGGGGTAAAATGTACATAGCCGAAAAATGGACCAGTCGCCGTTCCGGCCGGGAACGATGACGCACCGAGGACAGAGCACAACCGCTAGAACCAATTCGCGACGAATCATACGCGCCAACACTCGGCAACGCAAGCGCAATCATGGCGAAAACAAGAATTGCAGTCATCGAAACGCGTGCCACCGCCCAGGCGGCCAGTAGATGTGCGTCACGACGCCGTACACGTCGGAGGCGGGCAGGACCCTCACTTCGGCTCCTCGATCTGAACCTTCAACGCATCCGGAAGCTCTCTCCACAACCCAGGGTGGCTTTCCACCAGCCGGGCGATGTCGGCCAGGTCCTTGATGCGCTTACTCTGACGGCGCTCGGGGGTGGACCATGCCTTGACCTTCCCCCGGAGTGTATCGTGCAGCGACGCGACACGCATCAGAATGCCGTGAACGTCGGCCGGGACGGCCCGCGACGGCAAATCGCGATAAAAATCCTCCGTACTAAGCTGGATGCTCACGGCCGATTGGCCTTTGAAGTTGACCGACCACGGGAAACGCTCCCCGCGGAATCCGGCTTCCTCGAGCACGAAAACCGCGCGCTCGACGGCGTTTGCGGCAACCACTAGGTCGACGTCCTGCGTCACCATCGGCTGCTCGGCCCAATGGTTCACCGCAAGGCCCCCGATGATGCACCACAAAATGTCGGCCCGTTCGAGAACATCGACCAAGCGCATCACGTCGTCCGTGCCGCCGGAGGTCTGCCAGTCGAAGAACTGCTTTCCAGTCATGGTTGCATTCTATCCCATTCAACCGGGCAACCACAAGCAGGCCCGCGGCAGGCGCTGACCACGCGAACCTGCCCGGCAGCGTCGCGATGGTGCTCGACGTGTGGATAAGCGCCGGTGCCTTCGAGCAGGCGGGCGACCAGTCTCTCCTGGCCGGCGCCGATCTCAAACACGAGCGCGCCGTCCGGCTTCAGCACGTCGACGGCGCCGGCGATGAGCCGGCGGAAGACGTTGATGCCGTACGGCCCGGCGTCGAGTGCGACGGCCGGCTCGTGGTCGATGATTTCCCTTGCGAGCTTCTCCAGGGTGCTGGTGGGCAGGTAGGGCGGGTTGCACACGACGACATCGACCTTGCCCTGATAGCCCGCGGCCAGAAGCGGCTCGTACAGATCGCCACGGAAAAGCGATACCCGGTCTTGCACGTTGAACTTCGCCACCTGGCGCCGCGCCAACTCAAATGCCTCGGGACTGACATCGCACGCGAGGATGCTCACGTCCTTTGTGTACACGGCCAGCGCCACGGCGATATTGCCGCTACCGGTGCCCATGTCGACGACCGTCAGCCGAGGACATTCCGCTTCGGCGTCCTGCCGGGCCCGGACCAAGTCCAGGGCAATCTGGGCGAGCAGTTCGGTTTCCTCGCGCGGGATGAGCGCGCCGGGCGAACATTCGAGTTCCAGCCCCATGAACACGGCTTTGCCGAGGATATACTCCAACGGCTCGCCTTTGACACGCTTCGCCGCAAGCTCTTCGAGCGAGTCCTGGGGCAAGGCGGCGCCGTCGGCCGCGCGGAGCGCGCCAAGGGCGAGCACGTCGAACAGGCGCAAGGTTTCGAGCAGGGGATCGCCGGCCCCGGCCCGCCGGAACGCATCGAAGGCGCGGCGGAAACCATCGAACATGGCAAGCTCAATCGCGAGGTACGACCCAAATGTTCCGGAAACGGACGGGGTTGCCGTGGTCTTGCAGGTACACGGGGCCGGGCTCGGGGCCCTCGGGCAATCGCGCGGCCGCCGTGGCGCGGGGCACCTCGATGTCGTCGTGAATCACCACGCCGTTGTGGCGGACGGTCATGCGGGCGTTGCTCACTTTCTTGCCGTTTTCGTATTCAGCCGCCGTGAAATCGACGTCGTAGGTTTGCCAGCTTAGCGGTGGGAAGCACATATTCAGCTTCGGCGCGGCGATGCCGTAAATGCCACCGCACTCGTTATGCTTTCCCTCCAGGCCGAACGAGTCGAGGATTTGCACCTCGTACCGCCCCTGCGCGTAGAAGCCGCTGTTGCCGCGTCCCTGGCCACGCGCGTTCGGCTGGAACGGCGCGCGAAACTCGAAGTGGATCGTGTGGCTACCGAACGTCTCTTTGCTGGTCACGCCCTCCATCAGCAGCCCGTCGTCGGTCATCCGCCCCCGGTGAAAGGCGTCGGGGCTGGTGCCGTCGAACAGCACGACCGCTCCCTCGGGCGGCTTGGCGCCGAGCGTGGGGCTTTTGCGATCCATCTTTTGGAGCCGCCCGATCGCATTGCCTTCGGCGTCAAAAACGGTAATGACGCCGTCCTTCAACTCGGCCGCACGGCCGCCGTCGGGCGCGTCGAACCGGACCACACCGTCACCGAGCGAGCCGTCCGACACCATGCGTTCCTGCCGGTCCCAGCCGTCGCCGGGCAGGCCGCCTGGGTAGCCGACGCCTCGGAACTTGCCATTGCCCAGGGCGATGATCTGCGCTCCGTACTTGCTCTGTTTCCCCTCCTGCTCCAGATTGCCGGAGTATTCGCCCTGAATCTGAAAGTCGATGGGCGCCTCATTCGGATCGGTGTATACAGGATTGGCCGGGGCGCTGATTGAGCAGCACAAAATCAAGGTGCCGGTGAGAAAGCTCAGTGACGTTCGCATAACTAGTTCTCCTTGGGGGAACGCATGGAAAGGTGATTTCGCAACATCCGTCCGCCGATCGTGGCATTGGCGATCGATGCGAACAAGTATACCACACCGAGGCCCACAATCCAAGCGCCCAGAAAGCCGACTGCAAACAGAGAAAAGGCAGTCCCACCGATCAGGTCGGCGCGCCGCGCCCGTGCGCGCCTGGCCGGTGTGTCGTCGAACTGCCCAACACTCAAGCGTGAGACGCACACGGCGTGTGCCTACTACAATCTGTCCAAGTTATTTGGCTCTTCCGTTTCTAAGTGCAGACAACCTCTGTTTCAGGGACGGCACACGGCGTGTGCCTACTACAGTGAAGCGGCCCGCACCTAGAAACGGAAGAGCCAGTTATTTCCGAGCGCACGCTTAGCGCATTAGTCTTGTTCCAGCAAGTACCACATGGTGGCATATTTCGGGTGCAAGTCGACGTAGGATCGGCCGCGGGCTTCTCGCTGCAACGGTACACGTTGGCCCTGCGAACCGTCAGGTTTCAGTGCATGGCACCGCCATGGCCTCCCCGGCAGGGCAATCGAGGCCTTGACCGGCTCAACCCGCACGGGCGGCTCGCCCCAGTTGCGGCCTACTGTGCGGCGGTCCTCGGAGAACACCATGCCGGTATTCTCGGCCCGACCGCAAGCGGCAATGAGCACCGACCGCGAAGCGTGCAGGGGCCGGCCGTCCAGCGCGGTGACGGTAATCGCGGCGAACGCCGGCTCCGCCAAGGTGATTCCGGCGCCCCGGCTCCCCCGACGGCCGACGAGTACCCGAACGCCCTCGGCCGACACCGCAAAGGTTCCTTTCCCGGCCTCGACCTGCCACAGGAACACGGGCGGCTGTGCAACGCGGTGCGAGTGTTTCGCGGTTTCGCCTCCCAGGGCGACGGCTAGCCGATTCTGGAGCAGGTTTTGCCAGGTCAGCGGGATCCTCATCGTCGCGGCGGCAAACATGTCGCGGCCGCGACTCCGGTGCAGGTCGGTCAAGTCCGCCAAGGGATCGTCAGCACACTGGCCAAGTGCCACCTGCCGCGTTTTCGGAAGCGGCGGCACGGCGCCGCGGCGGAAGATCTCAGCGCCGGCCCGCATGAAGCCCCACTTTGCCGGGTTCTGATCAATGTCGAAATACGAGTTGAGCCTCGCCCGATGCACGTCGCTCTCGTGGCTGTACGTGTACAGCCAAATCCCGTCCCAGTCCTGGGCTGCGGCATAGGCGGCGAGCATCGGGATGCATTCGGCCTGGTAGTCGTTCGGCGCGGGGTGGTTGTACTCGCTCACGGTGAACGGCTTCCCGGCCAACCGCTCGGCGGCGAGCCTGGGCAGGGTGGCCCGCTCGGGATGGTCGACCATGGCCAACTGCTCGACGGTCCAGTTGCCCGCGTCCCAGGGGCGGCCGGGGAACCGCGGATGCTGCCAGTAGGCGTGGCCGTCAATGAAGTCCATATCGCTTTGCCCGTACAGCCCACACGGCCCGAACACGATGGTGCCCGTGATCAGCGCCGTACAGTCCAGCTCGTCGCGAATGAACCGGTACATGTGGTCGAAGTAGTTCTTTTCGGTTTCAGCCAGGAACCGCCAGCGGTCGCGAATGCGGGGTTCGCTTTCGCCGTGTGCGAACACGGCCACATTGGCTTCATCGAGCGATTCACCGGCCACGAGCCCCGCCCGCCCACCGGGGCTGAGGCGCACGTCGGCGAGTTCAACCGAGGCGGGGTCGGCGCCGACGGAGAAGGCCAGCCGGGCGCGGTCTTCGTCGGCAAGGGCGACGAACCCCGCACGGAACACCTGCCACTCGGCGGTCAGTTCCGCCTGCCGCGAGAGCCCCAGGTTGCCCCATGGGGCCCGGTCCTGGCCCACCGAGTAGGCGATCGATCGCGGCTGGTCGGATCGGGCGCGAAAGGTCACGGTATAATAGCTGCCGGCCGCGATTTGCAGGGGCGAATGTTTGAGCGATAGGTGCCAATTCGTCTGGTCTGCCTGCTCGATGTTCAGTCGCACTCCCGACGAATCGTCAAGTTGCGCGGCCGTCATGCGGCAGCCGGCATGTTGTTCGATTTGCCATCGCCGGTCGTCCGGCCCCTGCGGCGGGGGCATGGCAAAGGCTGGGTCGGCCAGCATGTTTTCGCCCAGCGGCTCTGCCCCTGCCGCCCAGGCGGTGCGCAGCGCGTCAGTCGTATCATAACGGTCCTTCAACCACGCGTTGAACTGCCCCCGCAACACGCCGGCGTAATACTCCGGCAGCTCGCGCAAATCGCGCTTGGCACTCCACATGAAAAGGCTATTCTCATTGGTGATTTCGACAAACGCGACGGCCGGGTCGTCAGCATAACGGACGCCGCGTGCCGTGTTCGTGCGAGTGAGCAGGTCACGGGCGAACTGCTCCTGGGCCTCGACCAGTTCGGGCGTGAAAATGCCGACGATCTTGTCATAACGGGTGTTCGGCTCGGGCAGCCCCAAGGCCCGGCTGGCGGCACGCCCTACGTGCAAGTTGATGTTCGAGCGGATGCCGTGCCGGGCAAGCTGATCGACGAACACGTCGAGCCGTTTGAGAGCCTCCGGGTGGAGTCGCAGGCGGTCTTGTGGGTCCAAAATGCCGCGTGGCCAGGCGGCGGTGTCCATGTGGTGAAACCGGACGTTGTTCACGCCGGCGTCGGCCATACGGCGGGCGATGTGCGGGGCGTCGGCCGGCTCCGGGAAGCATGCGGCGAAGCTGAGGTTCACCCCCCAAATGCGCTCGCGGCGGTCGCCGACGAAGAAATGCCCGTCCCGCACCTCCAGCCGGGCGGCGTCCGCCGGCACCGGTTCGACGGCCACGGTCAGCCGCGAGTCGGGGGTCGGCTGCGTCGGGATGACGAACGGCGCCATTTCGCCCGCCGGGGCCCACACGGTCCACAAGACCACGACACATTCCAGGAAGAGCCGTTTCATCGTCAGGGTTCCTCGGCATCGATGATGCGCCAGGCGGCCTGGCCGTATTCGAACCGCCCGCGCTCCACCGTCAGGCGGACCCAAAACGACCGGGCATCCTGCTTCGCATCGTCATAGATCACGGTGAAAAGTTGACGAGCGACCACGAGGCGGGCTCCGCGGCCCGATGCCTCCGTCGCATGGTACCTTGCCCGCGCTCGACTACCCAGCGCGAGCAGCCTAGCGACCACGGGCTGCCGGATGTAGCGTTCAAGATCCTCCTGCCAGTCCTCGTTCTCACGGTAGAACTCTGCAAGGGTTTCGTTGAGCGGCTGGCGCACCTGAGGCGCCAAGGTAAGCTGGTGGGCCTTTTCTGGCCGACCCTCTGCGAGGAACGCAAACCAGACTTTGGCAAATCGTTGAGCCTCGCGATGTACGGATTGCCAATAGACGACATAATCGGCCCCGGCTGCCGAAATGCACAGCGTTGATAGGAAGAGGCCCGCCAAGGCGGTCTTCCGCCCGGTCAGCGCCGGAGTCAGCACGGCGATGCGCACGAGCGCGACAACGGCAACGACGATTCCTGCCAGGGGGATCAGGCTGAGCCAGATGTCGACCAGTGCCAGTGGCCCGAGCAGGCCGAGAATCAGCGCGGCCACCGCCCAACCGCTCACGGCGCGATACTCGTCAACCGTACGGTCATCGTGATCGGTCAAATGGGGCGAATCGCGCAGCACGGACATATCGCCGCCTCATCTTCTGAGCAGGTTCTCCGGTCGCACGCGCACGGCGCCGGTGTTTTCCACGTGTGACTGCAACCGGGCGCGGCGCGTGGCATACTTGGGAAGGAACTCGCCGGTGCGGTCGAATACGGCCACGCCCTCCTCGCCGGGGCGATCTTCTTGCTGCGAGGCGTACTGGTTTGCGGCCAACTCTCTTTCGGAAAGCCGCCGGGAGAACTGCCCCCGCGAAACCCGCTGCATGAATCCGAGCCAGTACAGTTCCGCGCCGCCCTTTTCGACGCGCTCCTCGGGCTTGAAGGAGCTACCCATGAACTCGCGCCCCAGCGGCGCAACGTGCAATGAGAAGACGGTGAAGGAAACCATGATCCAGCCGATCCACGCTGAGCAGATGATGCTGCCGACTCGGTCCGCCAGTTGCAGAAAGCGGACCTTCACTCGCGAAATGGAATCGGTTGCCGCTCGGAAAACGGCCAGAAACACGACGAAAAGCCCCCACAGAGCCAGGAAGTCCCACAGGTAGCTGTAGGTCGGCTGCATGGATTCGAGGTAATCGGCCATGGGCTCGAAATAATTCGTTGCCAACAGGGCCGCACTCACCACGTTGATCAGGCGAATGGCATTGCCCCACAAGCCGTCCTGGTACAGGAAGGCCAAGCATACCACAAAAATGACCAGTAGCAATCCGAAAAGCATCAGTCGGTTCCTATTGTTTGAGCACTCTCATCAACTCCGGCAGGGAGGTGACCCCCTTGGCCACCAGCAACAGCCCTTCTTCCTGGAGCGACCGGGAGCCGTCTTTGCGGGCGGCCTGGCGGAGCACATCGGGTTTGGCACGCGCCGCGAGGGCTTTGCGGGCGGTATCGCCTACCACCAGCAGCTCGAAAATAGCCGTCCGGCCCACGTAGCCGATGCCGCCACACTGCGGGCACACTTCCTCGGGCTGCTGTGGTGGGCGGTAGAATGCTTGGACGCGGCCTGCGGGCAGGCCGAGTTGTTTGAGCACCTCGGGCGTCGGGGCATAGGCCTCCTTGCACGCTTCGCACAGCTTCCGGATGAGCCGTTGTCCCAACGCGGCGGTGGCCACTTTGGAAAACTTCGTCGCGTCGGCCCCCAGGGCCAGCACGCGCACCAACGCCTCGGCTGCGTCCTTCGCCCGCATCGTGCTTATGACAACCTGGCCCTCCTCCACGATCTCGCGGCACAACATGTCGACCGTCGCGCCGTCGGGCAGGTCGCGGAAGACGATGACGTTCGGCTCCATGCGGAACAGACGCGTGAGAACGTCGGTGGGCGACGGACCTTCCTTCGCGTCGTACACCGTCACGGGGATATTCTCGATCTCTTCATACCGCTTCGAGGCCTCCTCGACCGCGACGAACTCGCGCGTAAACCGGTCGGTGGCGTGCAAAGCGACATTCACCGTGCTGCGCAGCCCGGCGCCCGGCAGGGCCGAAAAGATGACAAACCCTCGTTCCCCGTTCAGTAGTTCCTTGAGTTGCTCCTGCATTTTCGGGCGCATGCCCAAGTCGTCAAGGGTGGTGAAGCGAACCTTGGGGTCCTCGAATTGCAGGACCACCCGCTCACCCGTCTTCGTCCCCTGCGAGGCGAACGTGCCCTCATATTGAATCGATTGGTGCTCGGCGGCGAAGGTTCCCTCCTGCCGACTTTGGCGCTCCTGGGGCTTGAGCCCGCAGAGGATTTTCAACGCTTCGAGCGCGGGATCGGCCGTTTCGCGTTCCTTGGGATCGCGCTGGTGCCATACGCCGTCAATCAGGTGCCGCACGCCGACAGCCTGCTGCGTATAGTCCAGAAGGATCGACGCGGCGCGGCTTTCCAGCCCCTCGGCAAGGATCTGCCTCGCGGACTTCAGGCCCGGCGCCTGGCGGGCTGCGAGCAAGCGGGTATTGTTTTCGCGTTCGTCCGCTCCGCCCCGAGCTGACAGCACGACGGGTGGGCCGGTGCGGTGCGGGTCGGGCGCCTCGGCCTCCACCTTCACGCCGACCCCCCGCAGTTTCGACGCCAGCACATATCGCAAATGCTCCCGTGTGAATACTCGCTGGTCGTTGCTCACCTGCGAATTCCGAAGCACGATATACGCAACCAGCGGCCCGGCGTAGCTGATCAGAAGCAATGGGAAGCCGAGCCAGAAATAGGGAATGATCCACAACAGCACGTAGCCGGCCAGGAAACTGCCGAAGACGATCGGATTCCAACGAAGGTAATTCCACTTCAGCTTCATTTCCTGAACGTCGCGGCTGACCCAGTCGGTCGTCCAGACCCAGGCCAGGAAGACCAACCAGGGGAGCAGCACCTTGACTGCGCTAAGATAGTAGCCCGGCCCTCGGAAATCGGCGCCGGCGGCAGGGTCGGGCCGGTAGGCGGGCCAATTGGCGGCCGCCGCCCGGTCGGCCGCCAGGCCGACAAGAACCACTACCAGCGCGATCACGCCAAGCCGGCGCCCAATCGTTCGAATGCGTCCCAGCGTTTCTGACATCGTTGTGTTGTTTGCGGGTTTCTCGGAGTTTCCAGTCCCTATCATAACCTGCGGCCGATCGCTAGAGAATACCCGGATCGCTCACTTCAATGCCCTTGAGG
>SKZG01000022.1 GCA_007127495.1 Planctomycetales bacterium | reverse complement strand
CGTCGGGCGCTGCCTGGGGCTCGGGCGACGTTTTCGATCCGGCCGGCTCGGCAGCCGGTTGCGTTGCCCCGACCACGTCGGCGGGGCGCATCGCGGCCATCGCCTCGGGTGGCTCGGTTTCCTCGGGAGCCGGTGGAACCCATTCGGCCACTTCGCCTCGAGGTGGCGTTGGCGACGGCTCCGAACGATTGCATCCGGCTAGCGCCGGCAGCGCCATGGCGATGCCCCCTAGCAGGATCAATAGCAGACGATTGGGGTGGGCGTGTTTTTTCATCCGTGAGTTCACATGGTTGAGTGCGGAAGGCATGTCGTGAAAGGCTCGTCCCGGACTTCGCGTCGCCCGCTCCCCGCTGGTTTCGGCCTAGTGGCCCTCCACGGCGAAGCGCAATCGGATTCGCAAGGTCGGGATTTTCGGGTGATTGGTCTTCAGCCGGACCTCGGCCAGTTTGCCTTGCTCGGAGCCGAGGTGGGCTGCGGGCGGGGCGCCCTGCGGGATCGCAATCCAAAGGGGGGTTTGCGTCACGGCGCCGCTGCCGATTTGCGACGTCTCGCCGAGGGTCACCTCCAGCCAATTCGGAAACACATGGGCCGGCTCGAACACGATCTCGTTGCGATACGGCCCCCGCACGATCAGCAGGATTTGCCGGCGCACGCCCGCCACCGAATCGACCGTTCCCAGCGACAACAGGTTATGGTCGGCTTCCCAGCCTGGCCCGATTGCCACGAGCGAGATATCGCCGGCCAGCGTGCCCCGGACCGGGACCGCCAACTCGGGCACTTCGTCCAGGTTAGTCGTCAGACGAATTGTCTGCCGAAACGGCCCTTGAGGCAAGCCCGGTTTTAGCCTCACCGTCACCCGAGCCCCGCTTTGGGCGTCGGGTTCGGAGGCGAGTTGTTCCCCGGAGAGCGGTTCGACGTCGACCTGGAAGAAGGGGGCCTCCTCAGTTTCCAAGAACTCCCAGCTTAGCACTTCCAGCGGTGTGTCGAGGTTGCAGTACAGCAGAACTTCGCCGTCGGCCGCTTCGCCAACCGCAAGTTGTCCCCAGTCGAGTTGCTGGGGGACGACACGTATGGCCTGCGTAATTCGGCCGGATACGGTCAGGGTTACGCGGGATTGCTCCGGGTCGCTCGTCAGGATGGTCGCCGTATGGCGGTAGGGTCCCACCCTTCCGTCGGCGTGCCAGACGAGGGTCGCCTCGGTCGAATCGCCGGGCGCGAGGTATTCGCGCTCGATCGCACTGAGGGTGCATCCGCACGACGTCTCGCCCGACTGGATTCGCAGCGGGCCCTCGCCCACGTTGGTGATTAGAAATTCGTGCCTGCCCTCGGCGTTGATGTCCATGGTGCCGAAATCGAACTCCAATTCGCTGAATTGCGCCTTTCCGGACGACTGGGTGCGGCCCGCGGAAGAAGGGTCTCCGAGAACCCCGCGTCCGGAGGGGTCGCCATTCCATGCCGAACTCCGCAGCCGAAGGCTCGCTGTGCCGATGCCGGCCCCGATGCCTAGCAGTAGAGCGATGATAACGGTCAATGCGATTCGCATACGGCTGGTTCCTTATTACGGTTCACGACTTCGGACGCTCCCTTATAGGGCTCTTCCGTTTCTAGGTGCAGGCCGCTTTAATGTAGTAGGCATACGCCGTGTGCCGTCCCTGAAACAAAGGCTGTCTGCACCTGGAAACGGAAGAGCCCCTTACAGTATTGGGCCAAACGCCGGTCGCGGTCAAGCCGGCGCCTTGGGTTGCACTCCCAGGCTCCGCTTGAGTTGCTCGCGCAGCTCCTCGGGCAGTTTCTTGTCGGCGTGGGGGGTGAGCCCGTCGAGGCGGAGGGCCTCGGCGGCTTCCTGCTCGAAGGCCTCGGCGTGGCCGGCGGCGCGATGGGCCAAGGCCAGCCGCGCACGGTGCAGGCCGCTGTTCGGATAGAGCGCGACGGCGCGGGCGTACGACGCCACGGCCCGCTCGGCATCGCGCGCCGCCCCGGTTTGCCGGTGGACCCACAGATGCCAGTCGCCCGAGAGCAACCAGCCGGCCGCTGAGTTCGGCTCGCGCCGGGCGGCTTCGGCGTCGGCCTCTCGGAACGCCTCGAGCGCTTGGGCGCTGCCGGCCGTTTCCCAGATTTGCAGCATCAGCGAGGCCCGATCGCGCCACGGCTCAGCGGCCAGCGGATCGGCCTCGGTGGCCGCGTGCAGCCACGACTCGGCCCGCTCGAGTTGCCCGGCCGCGGCCGCGCGGCGCCCCGCCTCCAGCGCGCGTCGCGCCTGCAAGACCGGCTCGTAGGCCGTTTGGTGGCACGCCAGCGCCACACCGAGTGCCACACCGAGCGTGCCGAAGGCCGCCGCGCGCGGCGCCCGTTTCGGCTCGTCGCCCATGAGCCCTATGGCCAGCAGCAACCACAGCGTGCCCGCCACGGCCGGAAAACCCAGCGCCCCGGCCGCAAGCAGATGGACCAGGAGCACAACCACCGCGACGGCGGGCAGCAGCGGCGGCAGGCGTCCGTCGCGTATCCAACCGGCCAGCAGGGCCACCGCGGCCGCGGCGCACGGCAGGCCTACTACGATTGGGCCGAGTCCCGGCGGCGCCCAACTGAGCAGCCCCAGTGGGACGGCCAGCAGAAAGCCGGCGGCCCCGCCCACAATGGGAAACCATGCCGCATCGCTTTCGGCGTCGGACGCGGCGCGACCGGTGCGCGATACATGGAAAAAGCCGCCCAGGGCGGCCAAGAGGGCGAGCGAAGCCGGCGTGCCGGCGGTGGCCCAAATTTCCAAAAGGAAGTTGTGCGGGTCGGCCACCTCCTCGCTGGCCTCGGGTAATTTGTAGCGGGTGTATTCGAACTGGTAGTTGCCCGGCCCGCATCCCAGCACGGGCCGGTCGGCAATCATCTGCATGGTCGACTGCCAGTATTCCAGCCGATAGCCGAGCGACCTGCGGGCACCGGTAGCCACGCGGTGGTCCAACCCACCGGTGGCCACGGCAAGCCCGAAGGCAACGGCCAACAGTCCGGCCGCCGTGGCGGGGAGCTTCCAGGAGAAGCGGGTTTCGCGACGGTCCTGGCGCGTCCACCACCAGAGCAAGGCCACTCCGAGCACGGTCGCCGCGTAGGCGCTGCGCCCTCGGGTGAGCACCAGGCATAGGGCCACCGGCACGGCGCATAGAAGCGCCGGCAGCATGTGCCTTCGTCTGATACCACCGAAAAACGCCACGCCAAAAAGCACCACGAGCCACGGGGCCAGATACCCGGCCAGCGAGTTCGTCAGCGCGAACGTGGCGAGCGGCTCCGTGCCCTGCAAGCGAGCCTCGAACAGCTTCGCCTGCGGCGTGCCCGGTGCGAATCCCAGGCCGGCGTCGCGCAGCGCCCCGGCCGGGTCGGCCGCATACGCAGCCCGCATCGCAGGCAATTCAACCGCATACTGGTACAATCCGTAACCGGCCAAGGCCACCGCCAGCGCGGCCATAACGGCAATCACCGCACGGGCTTCGCGCCGCGTGACGATAAGCTGCCGGGCCAGCAGGAAGGCCAGCCCCATGCCGATCCATTCCCAGGTCATGTTGACCGCTGGCCGCGGGCTGGCGTGGAAGGCAGCCGCCGCGCCGGCGACGGTGTGCCAGGCCACCAGCGTGGCGACGGCAAGGTCGACCCTTCCGAAACGCACCTCCCAACGGCGCTTTCCAACCGCCCCGAGCAGCCACAAGATCGCCAGAACGATCCACAGCATCACCACCGGCAGGCCGTCGCCGTACACGGCACCTTCGGTGGGAAACAGCGGGCGAGCCACAAACAACGCCGTCAGCCCGGCCAGCAGCCAAGCCCGCGAGCCGTGGCGACTCGCAACGCCGCCGGACGGCGCGGGCCGGCTGCCACTTACTTTGTAGCGGCACGGCGCGAGCCGTCCGGTATTACAGTCGGAAAACCGGGCGGCTCGCGCCGCTCCGCTAACAAAACGCCCCCAAATGGTCCTAAAGTAAGTGGCATTGGGCGCGGGCCGGCTGTTGGTGCGGTTTGCGAGCTGGCGTTTGCGCTGGGTCATGCGTGTCCTGGCGCCTGGGAAACTCGTCCACGCCGAACTCGGTTGACGAAACGGGAGAACCGGTTCGTTGCGGGCCTTTACGGAAGCCGGTGCCCCATTTTGTCGCGCTTTGCGGCCATGTACCGCTCATTATGCTCGTGGATGGGGCCCAGGATGGGAACCTGATCGACCACTTCAAGGTCGAAGCCGCCGTAAATGAAGGCATCGGTCTTCTTCGGATTGTTCGTCAGGAGGCGCACTTTCGACAGCCCGAGGTCCTTGAGAATCTGGATGCCGACGCCGTAATCGCGCGAGTCGGCCTGGTGGCCCAGGGCAATGTTGGCCTCGACCGTGTCGAGCCCCTGGTCCTGGAGGCCATACGCCTTGATCTTCTCGACAAGCCCGATTCCGCGGCCTTCCTGGGGCAGGTAAACGAGGACACCAGCCCCTTCCCGGCCGATCATTTCCAGCGCCAGTTTGAGCTGATCGCCACAGTCGCAACGGAGCGAGTCGAGCAGGTCGCCCGTGAAGCATGCGGAGTGCAATCGCACGAGCGGTTCCGGAACGCTTGTCGGGTCGCCTACGACGATGGCCACCGGCTGCTGGCTCTCGTACCGCACGCCGTAGGCCACGATCCGGCCCGTGCCGTGGCGGGTGGGGAGCTGCGCCTCGGCCAGCCGGTACACGAGTTTCTCGCTGCGACGGCGCCAGCGGATGAGTTCCTCGATGGTGATAATGGCCAGGTCGAAGCGGTCGGCCAGCCGAAACAGGTCGTCACGCGAGGCACGGTCGCCCCGCTCATCGAGGATTTCGATGAGTACGCCGGCGGGCTGGAGTCCGGCCATTCGGGCCAAGTCGACGGCGGCTTCGGTGTGCCCGGCGCGCCGGAGCACCCCGCCCTCCTTCGCAATCAACGGATCCAAATGCCCCGGACGCACGAAGTCGGCGGGTTTGCTTTGCGGGTTTAAGATTTCCCGGATCGTCTTGGCCCGCTCCTGAGCCGTGATGCCCGTGCGGCACGTTCGGTGGTCGACCGGCACGGTAAACGCCGTTTGCAAGGGGGCCGTGTTGTGTTCGACGATTGGGCGCAGCTCAAGCTGCTCGGCCAGGTCAGGCAAGATCGGCATGCACAGCCGGCCGCGCCCGTGCGTGATCATGAAGTTGATCATCTCCGGGTCGGCCTTCTCGGCCGCGCCGATGAAGTCGCCTTCATTCTCGCGGTCTTCCGCGTCCATGACCACAACAACGTTGCCGGCCGCAATCGCCTCGATGGACCGTTCAATACTGGAAAACTGTGCCACAGTAGCTAGGCTCGCCCTTTAGAGGGATTTGCTTCTTGAAATACGGGGGGCATGCGCCATCAGGCTGCCTTTCGCCCCTAGCGCGGGATAAAAGGGCAGGAACGGGCAAAAGATGCATTACACCCCCACGAACCAAGCATAAAGGAGCGGAAACGGAAAGTCAAGGAGGAGCACGACGCGGCAGGAGCATGAGCCTCTAAGAAAACCGTCCCGATTTTCACGGCACAAAGGGCACTTTGACCAATTGGCCAACCCTCGTCGCCGCGAAAATGGGACGGTCTCTTGGAAACGGTCCGTTACCGCGAAGCTCACGATGCTGTCAAGCTTCCGCCTCAGCGTCCTCGGCGGGCTCCTCGCCCTTGGGGCGCCGGGTGCGCTCTGGCCGTTCGTCCCTGGGGCGCCGGGTGCGTTCCGGCCGAGCCTCCGGCTGTTCGTCCTTGGGGCGCCGGGTGCGTTCCGGCCGGGCCTCCGGCCTCGGACGCGGCCTCGCGTCGGAAGGTTTCGCATCGGGGCTACGCGGCGGGCAACCCGGGCCGCGATGCCAGGAAGGCGCGCCGGGACGGCGTGCGTGCGGCCCCATGGGCGGGCGGCCGTGCGAGCCCGTCAGGTACGCCTGCAAACGACGCATCCCGGCGGTAAACTCTTCCAAGCTCAGCGACCCGCTGTTGTCGCGGTCCATCCGCTTGAAAAGAGTCTTCAGGTCCGGCATGGGCCGGTGGGTTACTCGCGGCGTCGGCCGGTGCGAAGGGCATGCCTTTGCCGGGCCCGCCTTGGCGCGCTCGGCATGGCGTTTGCGCCCTTCCTCGGCGCGCTTGCGCGCCGTTTCCGCGGCGGCTTTCATGCGCTCGCGAGCTGCCTCGGTGGCGGCCTTGAACTCCTCTCGGGTCACCTTGCCGTCCTCGTCGGCATCGGCCTTCGCAAGCATCGCCTTCAATCGCTCGGGCAGCCTTTCGGGCAGCTCTTCGAGCACGATCGCGCCGGTCTTGTCGGCGTCCAGGCGATCGAACAATCGCATCGGATCGAACTGCCGCTGGGACGGCCGGCGGCTCGGACGGTCTCTCTCAGGAGCGTCTGCCCAAGCCGTTACGGTGGCGAACGCGATTGTACCAACCGCCAACGCCAAGAAAATCATCCTCCTCATCACACAACTCCTTAAACTGGGGGGAAAGGGGAAACGTTTTTCGGCGATTCCGTCTTTTTTTTGCAGGCAGCTTGGTTCAGCAGAGGGCACACTGTGTACGCCTACTACAGCCAAGCGCCCTGCGCCTCGAAACGGAAGAGCCTTCTATCATCATAAACCGCGCAACCCGGCGGAAGTTCCGCGGAATCGCTCCGAATACCGGAAGTCGAGCGCGCCGATGGGGCTTCCGCACTGGTATGCATTATTCCCCCCATTGGTGCTGTCCTACGAATCGGACTTGTCCATTTCCCGGACTCTGCCTACAATCCGCAGTCAGGCGGAGGTTCCCGCGGCACGCCGGGCCAGCACGTGGACGGCGGTTACAAAACCCGTTGATTCCGCGAACCCCTGTCCGAGCCGCTGCGTAAAGAGTGCAATGACGAACGCGATTGGGGGTTGGTTCCGGTCGGTTCGCAAGACATAATGGAGAAACGGTCGGCCGAGAGGCTTGGCGGGGAACGCCGGGTTGACCCGCCGTGAATCTGCCCGTGTTGCCGAAAGGCATCGGCCGTTTAGCCGACGCAACAGGGCGCGTAACCCTGTATCGTCAAATGCGACCTGTATCGTCAAATGCGCTACAGGTCGTCGAGAGGCTCAATTCGTTACCAAGTGGGCGCAGTGGTTTGTCCTAATCTGTCGGCAAGCAGGTATCCGATGACAGCAAAGCATGCGTTTTTGATACGCCCCAATGTTTTGCATGTCGTGACGAATGGATAATGCGACGCCGAAGGATGACGAGGTAGACTTTCCAGGATGGAACACGGCCTCGCGCAAGGAGACTAATCCGATGCACGTTTACGGTCCTACTCATTTGCATGGTCCTCAATCGGTCACCGCGCCCCATCACGGACGCGAACTGAGAGGAGCACCTTCCGCCCAAGGTATGCCTGCCGGCGACGAGCTAAGTATCTCCGACGCCGGCAGCAAGGCGGCCGAGGCGGCACGCCTGGTCGACCAGGTCAAACACCTGCCCGAGGTGCGTCAGGAGCGAATCGACCAGATCCGCTCCCAAATCGCCGAGGGTACTTACGAAACCGCGGAAAAGCTCGATGTGGCCATCGCGCAGTTCCTCGACGAACGCGGTTAGTCGGGCACATCATGCCGGATGACTTCTCGCTCGGATCGGTCGAAACCAAAATTGCGCCCACGGAGCGTTTTGCACAGTTCTTGCAGGCACGCGGAAAGCGCCTCACGCGCCAGCGCCGCGTGATTGTTGAGATGGTGTTCAGCCATCACGACCACTTCGACGCCGAGGAGTTGATCGACCACCTGCGCCCGCTCATCGCGGCGCGTCAGGTGAGCCGGCCGACCATCTACCGCACTCTGGGCGAATTGATTGACGCCCGCATGTTGCGGTCCATCATGACCGTCAGCGGCCGCAGCGTGTACGAGCACGACTACGGCTATCCTCGGCACGACCACCTGCATTGCCAAACGTGCGGGCGGTTGATCGAGTTCCAGTGCGAGCCGATCGTGCGCCTGTGCGAACAGGTTGCCCGGGAGCACGACTTCCAGGTTGCCGGCCACCGCGTTTTCGTGACCGGCACATGCGCCGCCTGCCGGCAGAAGCGCTGAGGCGAGCGAACTCAAACCCGCACTTCGGCCGTTGTCCCAAGAGCGTTTGGGTACTTCTCGCGAATGGGGCCGATGACGTCGGCGAGGAAGTCATCGACCTGTTGCGGAGCGCGGCCGACGAATTGTCGCGGGTCGAGGACCGCGTCGAGACCGACGCCTTGGAAAGCCGGGTCGGCGCGCAGCCGATCCATCAGGTCGTTGCGTCCGCCTTGTTCTTTCACCACGGCGGCCGCTGCTTGGCTATGGCGCCGGATGCGCTCGTGCAGCTCCTGCCGATCGCCTCCCGCGGCCACGGCGGCCATCAGGATGTTTTCCGTGGCCATGAACGGCAATTCAGCTTGCAAGGCCGCGCCGATGACCTTCGGGTACACGACCAGGCCCGAGGTCACGTTCTGGCACAGCAGCAGCACGGCATCGGCTGCGAGGAACCCCTGCGGCAGGACGAGGCGCCGGGCGGCGCTGTCGTCGAGCGTGCGCTCGAGCCATTGCACGGCCGCCGTCTCGGTGGCAATCGGCGCCAGCCCGCTCAGGAAGCGGGCGAGCGAGCAGATGCGTTCGGACCGCATGGGGTTGCGTTTATAGGCCATCGCCGAGGAGCCCACTTGGGTTTGCTCGAAGGGTTCCTCAATTTCCTTGCGGTGGGCGAGAAGGCGGAGGTCGGTGCCCATCTTGTGCGCGCTTTGGCCGATGCCCGCCAGCGCGGCCAACACGTGGCCGTCGATCTTTCGCGGATAGGTTTGACCGGTAACGGCGTAGGCCTCTTCGAAGCCCAGCTTCTGGCACACCCGCTCCTCAAGACGCCGCACCTGGGCATGGTCGCCGCTGAAAAGCTGCAAGAAGCTGGCTTGCGTTCCCGTAGTGCCCTTGGCGCCTCGGGCCTTCAGCGAATCGAGCCGGTGTTCCGTTTCCGCCAGGTCGAGCACGAAATCGTACGCCCACAAACACGCCCGTTTGCCCACGGTCGTCGGCTGCGCCGGCTGCATGTGCGTGAAGCCCAAGCAGGGCAGTTCCCGATACCGCGCGGCGAAGGTTCCCAGGTTGTCGATGACTCCGACCAACCGGTCGCGGACGATCGCGAGGGCCTCGCGCATCAGCAGCAGGTCGGCATTGTCGGTCACGAAGCAGCTTGTCGCTCCGAGGTGGATGATGCCGCGCGCCGCGGGGCATGCATCGCCGTAGGCGTGAACGTGTGCCATCACATCGTGGCGAAGCTGCCGTTCATACTGGGCGGCCGCCGCGAAGTCGATCCGGTCGACCTGCGCGCGCATTTCCGCAAGCTGTTCCTCCGTGATGGGAAGCCCCAATTCCGATTCGGCCTCGGCCAGGGCCACCCAGAGCCGCCGCCACGTGCTGAACTTTCGCTGCGGGCCCCACAACTCGGCCATCGCCCGCGAAGCGTAGCGGTCGATGAGCGGGTTGTCGTACCGAAGAAGATCGTCCGGCATGATCGTCCTTTCGCATTGATCCGTCATCTGCGCTAGCGGAGCGCGCCGACGATCAGCGACCCATTGTGCCCGCCGAAGCCGAAACTGTTCGACATGGCGGCATCGATCTTCCGCTCGCGCGCCTGGTTGGGCGTGTAGTCGAGGTCGCAGACGGGGTCGGGCGTTTCGTAGTTGATCGTGGGCGGGAGGACGGCGTCGCGCAGGGCCAGGAGGCAGAAGATCAGTTCCGGCCCGCCGCTGGCGCCCAGCAGGTGGCCGAGCTGGCTCTTGGTGCTCGACACGCTCAACTTCCTCGCGTGCTCGCCGAAGACACTCTTGATGGCCGCCGTCTCGGCCTGATCGCCCAGCGGCGTGCTGGTGCCGTGGGCATTGATGTAGCCGATCTGTTCGGGGTTCAGGTTCGCGTCCTGCAGCGCGCGGTTCATCGCATGTGCGGCGCCGGTGCCCTTCTGATCGGGCTGGGTGATATGGCCGGCGTCGGCGCTCCAGCCGTAGCCGAGCACTTCCCCGTAGATTCTTGCGCCCCGCGACTTGGCATGCTCAAGTTCCTCGACGACCAGCAGCCCGGCGCCTTCGCTAAGGACGAAGCCGTCGCGGCCGGCGTCGAACGGCCGGCTCGCTTGCTCCGGAGCATCGTTCCGCTCCGAAAGGGCGCGCATGGCCGAGAACGCACTGAGCCCCAGCGGGGTGAGCGCGGCTTCGGTGCCCCCGGTGACGATGACGTCGGCCTCGTCGTAGCGGATGGCGCGCACGGCGTCGCCGATGGCGTTGGTGGCACTGGCGCAGGCCGTCGAAACAGCCTGGTTCATGCCCCGCAAGCCGTACAGGATGGAAATGTACCCGCAGGCGGCATTGGTCATCATTTTGGGTACGGTGAACGCCGAGACCTTGTACGGCCCCCGATTCAGCAGCCGAACGTGCTGCGCTTCGATTTCGAGCAGCCCGCCGATACCCGACCCGAGGATTGTTCCGCACCGATACGGTTCTTCGCGGCTGAAATCGATTCCGGAATCGCGTACCGCGTCGATTCCGGCGGCAACGCCGAACTGGGCGAAGCGGTCGAGGCGTTTCGCCTCCTTCGGGTCGATGTAGCCGTCGGTCGACCAATCGACGATTTCACCGCCGATTTGCGACCGGAACCCGGCCACATCGATCGTGCGAAGCCGCCCCACGCCGCTGCGGCCTTCGAGAATGCGCGACCACAAGTCCTCGACCTTCCAGCCCAGCGAAGTGACTGCGCCCAGTCCGGTAACGACGACACGCCTTTTCATCGCAACCTGTCAGTTTTCTTCAATGGCTTTTTCGATGTGTTCGATCGCCTGGCCGACGGTCTGAATCTTTTCG
>SKZG01000426.1 GCA_007127495.1 Planctomycetales bacterium | reverse complement strand
TCGTAGGAAATGAGTTGGCTTTCCTGGGTTCCGTAGTCGTCGTTTTCGGCAACGATGTCCACCAGGTCGCCCAGCTCGTCGAGCAGCATGGTCCAGAACTCGATTTTCAACCGCAGCACATCGTCCAGCAGGTGGGCGGCCGTATCGGGGTCGGCCAGGAGGTCGCACAAGCAATTCGACATGCCGCGCAGTCGCTGGGCCATTTCGAACATCCCCGCGCAAAGCCCTTTGCACACCACAACCTTCCCCGCAGCCCGACATGCGGCCGCCTGCTCCCGCAGACCCTTGATCCGGCGCGGATCGGCGGCATTCGGCCAGGGGTAGGCGGCCAGGGCCGCGGCGTCGACCGTCGGCCCATCCAGCGGAAAGCCCACCTGCGCCCACCAGTGACCATGCTCTTTCTTCAATTGCTGGGTGAGTCCCCATTCATCGACGTGCTGCCAGGCATCGCCGACGTCTGCCGGGTTCTCGAAACCCCAGTTGTGGCTCGTTAGTGGAAACAGGCCGCGAGTATCGACCTCCAACCGGCCAAGCAGCGCTTCGCCCGGCCGGACGACCTGCTGCACGACGTCGGCCATTTCGATCGGTTCCGGCTCGATGCCGAGATGGCAGCACAGGTTACGATAGGCGACGACGTGGATAGTCGACACCTGCGTACCGCCCAAATCGAACGGGACGCGGTCCGGCTCACGATGCGCCAACGCGGTGAACAAACGCTCACGAGAATTCATGGTTAGGAAGGTCCTCCAGGATTTGCGACAACGACCACTCGCAGATCGCATACATTGGTGTGGGTGGGGCCGGTCTTGATCAGCGCCCCGAGCGACTCGAAGAAATGGTAGGCATCGTTGCGGCCGAGGTAGCGAGACGGGACCAAACCCCGTTCCGAAGCGGCGCGCAACACGTCCTCGTCAAGAAAGGCGCCGGCCGCGTCGGTGGGGCCGTCTTCGCCGTCGGTGCCGCCGGACAACAGGGCGATACCGCGGGCGCCGTCGCAGGCAAGCCGTTCCAGCGAGGCAAGTACAAGCTGCTGGTTCCGCCCACCAAGCCCGCGCTCCGACTCGGGGGCGAGCCGTACGACGGGTTCACCACCGCTGATGAGGCAGCGAGGCGTGGCGGTCGAGGCTGCGGCGCCGCGGCGCATGGACAGGGCCATGTCGGCAAGCTGCCGGCCAACGTCCTCGGCAAGGCCTTCCGGACCCGTGGCACTGGTCATCGCCGCGTCGTAGCCCAGCCTCTCGGCTTCGCGCCCGGCGGCGTCCACTGCCGTGGCGTTGTTCCCGATAATCAGGTTGGTGACACGGCACCGTCCTTCCGCCGGCGGGGGAACCCCGCAGCCGGCACATGCGAGGGATGACTTCTTTTCGTCCCTTTGACGTGCGCCGGCTCTTTCGCCCGCATCGCGCTTGGCTTCGAGGTATTCGAATACGGCCGGCGGCAGGCTGGTACGGCCGCCCAACCGATCGAGCACCGTCAAGGCGTCGGTGGGAGTGGAACGTTCATCGGGCACGGTCGGGCCGGAGGCAATCACATCGAGCGGGTCGCCCAGCACGTCGGAAATGATCAGCGTCAGTAGCCGCCCGGCCCGGCATGCCCGCGCCAGGCCGCCCCCTTTCAGTCGGCTAAGCTGCTTGCGGACCGTGTTCAATTCCTCGATCGTGGCCCCCGCCGCGCTGAGGAAGCGGGTAACAGCGACCTTGTCGGCCAGCGTAATCCCCTCGACCGGCGCCGGCATCAGAGCGGAACCACCGCCTGAAAGGAGGCATAGGCACAGGTCGTCGGGCCCGAGCGACTCAACCATACGGAGGATTTCTCGCGTGCCGCGTTCGCCTTCAGGCCGCGGTTCGTTCACGCCCGCCGGCCGGGCCGCATGGAGGCGAATGCATTGGAGTGGGCGGACACAGTCGGCCGGTACGTTGACCCAGCCCGCGAGCCGTTTCTGCTCCATCCACCGGGCGCCAAGGATGTGCTCGACCGCGGCGGCCATGCCGGCCCCGGCCTTGCCGCCACCCACAACGACAATGCGGCGGACACGATCCAGGGCAATCGACTCGTCGCCCAGTGACAACGTA
The DNA here is from genome assembly GCA_007127495.1 of Planctomycetales bacterium. Taxonomy (GTDB): domain Bacteria; phylum Planctomycetota; class Planctomycetia; order Pirellulales; family Thermoguttaceae; genus PWXP01. Next base: position 773 of record SKZG01000426.1, on the reverse strand, counting down.
TTGCCCGCCACACGCATGGCCTGATGCACGAGCCGCTCGCTGCACACCGCCTCAACCCCGGCGTGCCAGATCTGCAGCGCATCGCGGCGGAGCTCCACAGCGGGGCGCGTCATGGCAATGAACCCTTGCGGAATAAGACAATTGGCATCAATAAGGCACCGCAACGGGCCCCGAGCCCGCCATGCCGCCGGTTCCTCTGTACACCGGCGATTCTTCCCAAAATGGCAAAGCCGTACATTAGCTTATGGGACCCGTGGGCTACCGAAAGGGCGTCGCGGACGGCAAAGAACGAGCCAAATATAGTAGGCGGGAATGCCCAGCAGGATGCTGCCAACGCTGTAGAGCGAAGGCCGGGGCCACTGAACGAACGCGGAACCCGCCATGAAAAGCGTCACGACCAGGAAGATTGCCGGAACGATGGGATAGCCGGGCACGCGGAACGGCCGTTCCAAATCGGGCCGGCGCCGGCGAAGCACGTACACGGCCGCGATAAACAGCATGGCAAACAACGAGAGTCCCACGGAAGCATACTGGTACAGGTTCTGAAAATCCATGGCAAATAGGATGACGACCGCGCACAAGCTTTGCAGCGCCATCCCGTAAACGGGAACTTGGCCCTGCCGACTAATGCGAGCCGCGAATGCGGGAAACAGCCCATTCCGCGCCATCGCGTAGTACACCCGAGGGCCGGTGATAATAAACGCACTAACGGTCGCGAGGAACGTCAGGCCCAGCAACACGGAGAAAATGTCGGAAGCTTGTGCCCCGAAGAG
>SKZG01000495.1 GCA_007127495.1 Planctomycetales bacterium | reverse complement strand
GGCGACGAGCCCCGCAACGTCACCGCCCGGCGCGGCCGTACCGGCGAAATCCTTTGGGAGGGCGGGCGATTCCTCCTGCCGGCGGCGGTCCGCGGCGACATGCTCATTCCCGGCCGGCCCGGCGACTCCATTTCTCTGCTGACAGGCGAAACTTGGCAGCGCGAACAGCCGCATACCGGAAGGCAGGAAAAATGGAGTTACGGCCGGCGTTACGGCTGCAATACGCTGAACGCGAGCGAGAACCTGTTGCTGTACCGTAGCGGTTACGCCGGTTTCTTCGACTTGGAGCACGACAGCGGCACCGGCACCTTCAGCGGCTTCCGCTCCGGCTGCACGGCCAATATGATTCCCGCCGACGGCGTGCTCAACGCGCTCGACTACACTCGTAGCTGCACGTGCAGCTACGCGAATCAGACCTCGCTGGCGCTGGTGCACATGCCGGGCGACCCGAACATCGAGTTCTGGACCCGCTACCACGCCGCCCGCCCGAATCCCGAGGGGCACGGCGTCAACTACGGCGCGCCGGGACGCCGCGTGGACGACGCCGGGCAGCTATGGTACAATGACTCGGGTATCCACCGGCGTCACGCGTCGGCCATCGCCGATGCCGGCGATTCGATTGCCTGGGTGGCCGCCTCGGCCCGCGAGGCCGACGAAACGGAGCGCATCGCGATCGACCAGGTCGTCGAGGGCGATTATACCGTCCGCCTCCACTTCGCCGAACTCACCGACGGCGTGGAACCCGGCCAGCGCGTGTTCGACGTGCTGATCGACGGCGAGGAGGTCCTCAGCCGCTTCGACATCGTCGCCGAGACGGGAGGCTGCTTCCGCGGGACCGTCAAGGAGTTCACCGTCCGAACCGACGGCGAGATAACCATCGAGTTGCGCAAGGCCGATGGTTCGGAACTCGGGCCCATGATCAACGGCCTGGAGGTCATCGCCCAAGAGTTACCCGCCGTCGCCGCCGCGCAATGATAGCCCGCAACCCCATCAGCCGCTGGCGCGCTGGCGTCCGGTTCAGATCTGGTCATAACGCCGGGCGACGATACCGGTGGCGGAAGTCGTAAGACTTCAGGCGGAAAACGGGAGTCTCACGACCTGGCCCAGTCTTGCTCGCCCTTGTCAAGAATGCTCCAGGAGAGGTAAAATAGGGGTAGAATGCCGAGGCAGTGTCGTGCAGGAAATGCCGGCGGGTCAATAAGGAGTCGCGGGAATGCCCAGAAAGATTCGGCAACTGGTCGACGACTTGTTGCAGCACGGATTCCGGGAAATCCCAGGTGGCGGGAAGGGATCCCACCGGAAGTTTGTCCATCGCAGGTTTGACGGCGCCGTAACCCTCAGCGGCAAACCCGGCGACGATGCCAAGCGGTATCAAGAGCGGCAACTCAAGCACGCACTGGAGGTAATCGATGAGAGCGACTGATGCTTATCACAAATGGGTCGAGTGGAGCGAGGAAGATGGGGTCTATCTGGGGAAGTGTCCCGACCTGATCACTGGCATCCACGGCGCCGATCCGGTCCGGCTGTATGCGGAACTCTGCCAAACGGTAGCCGAGGTGATCGAGCATTTCGATCGGGAAGGGCGTTCGCTGCCCCCGCCTCGCGTTCGGCCGATGCAGGAAGTGGCGCCATAGTAACCGTTCCTGAGTGCGTCTGGCAAGCAAGTACGACCGACTACAAACAGTCAAGAGGAGAACGTCATGTCCCATTTCACCCGCCGCAAGTTCGTCTTGACGTCGCTGGCCGTGCTGGCTTCTCCCGGCCTGGCGCGCGGTGAGGGCGATCGCCCCCTGCGGTTCGGTATTCTCACGGACGCGCACTATGCTGACTACGACTCGCGCGGCTCGCGCCACTACCGGCAGTCGCTGGCGAAAATGCGCGAATGCGTCGAGCGGATGAACGAGGAGCAGGTCGCGCTGCTGGCCGAATTGGGCGACTTCAACGACGGCGCACGCAAGCCGGCTGAAGACGACGCGCTGCGCTCCCTGGGCGATATCGAGGCCGAATTCGCTCGCTTCGCCGGCCCGCGATACCACGCGCTGGGCAACCACAACATGGACGCGCTCTCCAAGCCGCAGGTCCTGGCGACCATCGAAAACACGGGGATCGATCCGGAGCGATCGTACTACTCCTTCGACTGCGGCGCACTGCACTTTGTCGTGCTCGATCCCAACTTCCGTGGCGACGGCGCCGCGTACGACCGGGGCAATTTCCGGTGGACCGACGCCAACATCCCCGCCGGCCAAATCGACTGGCTCCGGAAAGACCTTGCCAAGGCGGGAAAGCCCACCATCGTCTTGCTGCACCAGTTGCTCGACGGCGAAGGCGCCCAGTACGTCAACAATGCCGCCGAGGTGCGGAAGGTGCTCGAAGCGTCGGGCACTACCCTGGCCGTGTTCCAGGGGCATCACCACGGCGGCGGGTACAGCCGGATCGAGGGCATTCACTACTACACCCTCCGAGCCATGGTCGAAGGTTCCGGACCGGAAAACAATGCCTACGCGATCGTCGAAGTCGGGCCGGGACGCATCGTCGTCGAAGGCTATCGGCGGGCTGCAGGGCGGACGATGGAAGGCTAACCCGGCACAAACGCTTGGATTCACTACCTGAATCCATGCCTGAAAAACGGACGGGCCCCTGTAGTTGCGGAAGCGAACGGCCCCCGTGGATAGTTACCGATATTCAATAGTCGCCGCCGCGGAGGGAGTGCAGGCAGGAATCTCGCCACGCGCGCAGTTGCTGTTTCATCTGCTCGGCCCGATCGGGATGTTCGGCGATGATGTTGTTCCGCTCGCCGGGATCGTCGGCAAGGTTGAACAGCAGGTAGTCGCCGTTGGCAAGTTCG
>SKZG01000139.1 GCA_007127495.1 Planctomycetales bacterium | reverse complement strand
GCCGGGGGGGCGCCGGTTCGGGAAGCCAGCGCCTGGCCCCACTGAACAGTTGGCCCGATAACGCCCACCTGGACAAGGCCCGCCGTTTGCTCTGGCACATCAAGCAGAAGTACGGCAAGAAACTCTCCTGGGCCGACCTGATGATTCTGGCTGGCAACGTGGCTCTGGAATCCATGGGTTTCAAGACCTTTGGATTTGCCGGAGGACGGGAAGATGTCTGGGAGCCGCAAGAGGATGTTTACTGGGGGCCGGAAACCGAGTGGCTGGGAGGCGAGCGTTACAAAGGAGAGAGGGAACTCGAGAATCCGCTGGCCGCGACTCAAATGGGCCTGATCTACGTCAATCCGGAGGGGCCAAAGGGCAAACCGGACCCGCTCGCCGCGGCCGAAGACATTCGGGAAACCTTCGCTCGCATGGCCATGAATGACGAGGAGACCGTCGCACTCATCGCCGGCGGCCATACCTTCGGCAAATCCCATGGCGCCGCCGATCCCAGCAAGTACCTCGGTCGTGAGCCCGAGGGCGCCGGCCTTGAAGAACAAGGACTCGGCTGGAAGAGTTCGTATGGAAAGGGCAATGCTGAGGACACGATCACCAGCGGCCTGGAAGGGGCTTGGACTTCCACACCGATCAAGTGGTCAACCGGATATTTCGACAACCTTTTTAACTACGAATGGAAACTGATCAAGAGCCCGGCCGGCGCGTGGCAGTGGACGCCCAAGGATGAATCGGCCAAGGGGACCGTGCCGGATGCTCACGTTCCGTCGAAGACGCACGCTCCAATGATGTTCACGACCGACATCGCACTGAAGGAGGACCCGATCTACGCGAAGATTTCAAAACGCTTCCATGAGAATCCGGACGAGTTTGAAGAAGCCTTTGCGAAAGCGTGGTACAAGCTGACCCACCGCGACCTGGGGCCCCATTCGCGATGTCTGGGGCCGTGGGTTCCCGAGCCGCAATTGTTTCAAGATCCCGTCCCGGAGGTCGATCATGAATTGGTTGACGAGCAGGATATTGCCGCTCTGAAGAGCAGGATTCTGGCCTCGGACCTGTCGATTTCCCAACTGGTGTCAACCGCTTGGGCTTCGGCGGCCACGTTCCGTGGCAGCGACATGCGCGGTGGAGCCAACGGGGCACGCATTCGCCTGGCGCCGCAAAAAGACTGGGAAGTCAACGAGCCGGCGGAACTTGCAAAGGCGATCCAGACCTTGGAGGGCATCCAGAAGGAGTTCAACAGCGGGCAGTCCGGCGGCAAGAAGGTGTCGCTCGCCGATCTGATCGTTCTGGGCGGATGCGCAGCGGTCGAGGAAGCGGCGAAGAAAGCCGGTCACGACGTAACGGTTCCTTTCGCGCCCGGCCGCACCGACGCATCCCAGGAGATGACCGACGTGGAGTCGTTCGCGGTGCTCGAACCGAACGCGGACGGGTTCCGCAACTACGCGAGCCGCGATCGGCTGGATCGCCCGACCGAGGAAATGCTGCTTGATCGGGCGAATCTGCTTACGCTTACGGCTCCTGAGATGACCGTTCTCATCGGAGGCATGCGGGTCCTGAACGCGAACCACGGCAACTCCCGACTCGGCGTGTTCACCGAGCGGCCGGAGACCCTGACCAACGACTTCTTCGTGAATCTGCTCGATATGAGCACAGAGTGGCAGAAGTCGCCCAAGTGCGAGCACTTCTTCGAGGGAAAGCACCGCGACACGGGTGAGGTCAAATGGATTGGCAGTCGTGTCGATCTCGTGTTCGGGTCGAACTCGCAACTTCGGGCTATCGCAGAGGTCTATGCGTCCGCCGATGCCGAACAGAAGTTCGTCGAGGACTTCGTCGCGGCCTGGAACAGGGTAATGAACCTGGATCGATTCGACCTCGATCCAGCCGTGCGGAACGGCGCAAAGCCAGCGACGCTCGGTCAACGCTGATTGTTCGGGTTGGCGATTGTTCGCCGGTCCGTGATCCTAGGCGAGCATGGGGCTATCGGCATGCGGCTCGTGTGATAACCGTTCGCCATCCCCATGAGCTATCTTTGAGAATGAATTGCAAAGTTCCCTCGGCATTCCACGTTGTGCGGATCATTTTCGCCGGTGCATATCGGAGGGAAGAGAACGATTGGTCGGATTGTAACAGTGGAAGGGCTGTGGAATGGAGCGGTTGTGCAACACCGGACTGGTTGTCCCGGATCGGGTTCCCTGGGGAACGCATCTATGCCAATTCTACGAAACCAAGGACGACCTGCTGGAAGTCCTGGTCCCTTACTTCAAGGCGGGGCTTGAAGCCAACGAAGCCTGCCTTTGGATCATCTCCGATCCAATTTCCGTCGAGGACGCGGCCAATGCCCTGCGTGCCGCCGTCCCGGATCTCGACGGTTACCTCGCGGCCGGGCAGATGGAGCTTGTTCCACACGACAAGTGGTATCTGGTCGGCGGGGCGTTCACGATTGACACCGTTCTCGACGCGTGGCGCAAGAAAGCACAGAGTGCTCTGAACAGCGGCTACTGCGGCCTGAGGGCGAGCGGCAGTGCTGCACACTTTCAAGAAGACCAGTGGGCGGATTGGGCTGCCTACGAGGGCGGGGTTCATCCATCACTCCACGGTCAGAACATCATTGCTCTTTGCTCCTATTCCTTGCACAAGTGTTCGGCATCGCAACTGCTCCAAACCGTTGATTCGCACGACTGCGCCGTGGCACGACGACAAGGTGGATGGCAGTGCATCGACAGCAAGGGCAGCAAGCTTCTCTTTGACCGGCTTTCGAGCCATAAGCACGCCCTTGCCTCATCGATCAGTCCGATGGTGATGACGGATATGGAGAGCCGCATTACCTATGCCAACCCAGCCGCCTT
>SKZG01000556.1 GCA_007127495.1 Planctomycetales bacterium | reverse complement strand
CGATGGGGCGGGCCAATGCCCGTCATCGAGCAAGCCGGCCAACGGCGCATTCGTGGCGGGCTCGGCCGGGACGTTACCCTCGAACACGATCGGCGGCTCGCAGGTCTTGCCTCGGGCTTGGGCCAGGCGGCCCAGCTCGTTCAGCAAGTCGTCGCGCTGGCCGTCGGGGAGCCAGGCCACCTGAAACGGATGATTTCCCTCGTATAACCCATTCGCGTCGTTGTAGATGGCCTCGCCCGGCCGGGTCAGCAGGCGAGCCGCTGTGTTCTCCTCGCTAAGGATTAGGTGGGAATCGGCCTCGCTGCATTGCAGAGCAATGCGCACGGCCATTTGACCAATGGTGCTTCGGGCGAGTGAATACGCCCCCGAAAGCGTTTGCGAGCCGAGCAGCACGTGGATGCCGAACGCCCGACCCTGACGCACCAGCCGGTCGAGGTACAGGCCGGCGTCTTGGGCCAGCCGGTCGTCCTCGACGAACAACTCCTGGAACTCGTCGACGATCAATAAGATTCGCGGCATCCGTTTGCCGGAGCAGGTATTGCGGTAGCCCCGGATATCCTGAACGCGAAGTTCACGGAACCGATCGCCGCGATGGCGCAGTTCGGCGTCGAGGCGGATCAACACGCTCAGCCCGAACTCACGTTCGCTTTCGATAGCCACGACGCGAGCGTGCGGTAAATTCCCCTCGGCGTAGGCCTTGAACTCGACCCCTTTCTTGAAGTCGACCAGATAAAGCTCGACCTCGTCCGGACTGTATCGCAGCGCGGTATTGGTGATGAATGCGTGCAGCAGGGTGGATTTGCCGGAGCCGCTCTTGCCGGAAATGAGCACGTGTTGCGAAGTTCCCTTTCCAAGTCGCAGGTATTGCAGTCGGGTCGCGCCGGCGCGGCCCAATGGAATGTCGATACCCTCACGGCTGTCCGCGGTCCATCGCTGATCGGGCTCGGGCGCAACGGTTGCAAAGGGCACCTCGACGCGAGACGCATCTTCCACCTGCGCACCCACCTCGCGCACCATCTGCGTGAACTGTTCCGGGGGGGGCGGCAGCGGAAAGTCCAGCGGCAGGGGACCATAATCGGAGTGTTGGCGAGTGAAACGGCCGCTTTCGCATCTGAAGCATCGTGCGTGTGACAGCAAATCTGACCACTGGAAACCGCGAGGAAGCGGCAGGCTTCGGTCCGTGCTCAACAGCGTGAATACGCCACAGCGGGCCCCGCTGGTCACGATGCTCTTGAGGCGGGCAGCGGCCGCCTCGGTGAAGTTGGCAGGGAAGTCGGCCACGATCAGAAGCTGGTACGGCTCGGCCATTTCGCCTGCAAACTCGTTGTATTCCTCGATGGTAGCGAACGTGTTGCGCAGATAAACCTGGAGCACGTTCTCCATGTGTGCGGTCAGATCGGCCAAGCGTTGTTCGATGTGCGAACGGTCGGTCCAGATGCGGCTGGCCACAAGCTTCTCGTCGTAATCGGCCAGGTGCATGAACGCCGCGAAGTTCTCGCCCAGACCCACCGGATCGATGATGGTCATCCGAAGTTTTCCAGGTGGAATTGCCGTAAGCATGCGTAGCAGGATCGTTTGCATGAGCCTGAACGAGACCGTGCGTTCCGCACCGTCGGCTTCCAGCATGAGCAACGATCGGTCCGGAAAAGGTAGCAGCGCGGAAAGCGAAAAGTCGGTCCGGCGCACACGCAACCGTTCGTCCATGGGCAGGCCGTCTTCGATCTGATTCAGGCTCACTGTGTGTCGTCCAAATCGGACAATCGGCGGAATGTCTCGCGGTGCGGTCCACCGTTGCCAGTGCGGCGAGGTCCAATCAGGGAATCGCGCGTCGCACCATCGTTCATAGTGGTCCAGCGCGGATTCAAACCGGTGAACCCCTGAAAACCACCGGTCCATCAATTCGGCCCACTCGCGCTGGTACTGCTGATCGCTTTGCAGAATGGCGACGTCGTGCTGCCGTTCGGTCCGACTGGAGTCGTTCCGATATTCCTGGTGAATTGCGGTCATTCGCGAAGCATAGGCCGACTCGGCCGCCTCGAGTTGCTCGTCGCGACGAGCGGCCAGTTGGGCCATGTGAGCGATGTGGCTCGCGTCGATCTCGGCAATCGCTTCATCCCTAAGGCGCCCATGCTCCGCAAATGCATGCTCGAACTCCCGGTCGGCGGCTTGGGTTTGCACGTCCTGCCGGCTGACGGCGGTGGTAATCGTGTGTTCGTATCGGGCCTGAACCGCCGCTTGCGTCACGGGCAATATCGCCTCGATTTGTTTGAGCGTTCGCTGCAACGAGGCATAGGCGGAAGCGCATTGACCGCGGGCAATTCCATAAAGCCAAACGATGCCCGCGGCATAGGTCGCCACCGCCGCAACACCGGACGCAACGATCCATTGCCATCCGGCCGGCCCGGCAAGAAATGCCGCAGGCACGAGGAAGGCTAGGCCGACGATCAACAGGAGTCCGAGCGGACGGGCGCCGTGGAAGAGCTGCGGCACGGTCAAATCGGCAAGGCGATGGAACCGGCTCTGAGCTTCCGCCAGCAGCTTGGCCAATTCCTGAAGAGGGGTTTCATCGGGCGGCTTGGCATCGAGCTGCTGAGACGGCGGCCGCGTGTCGGCGGGTCTTGGCTGCTCAATGGGGTTCTCGGCCGCTTCCCGAAGCTTTTCCGGCTGCGAGGCCGCGTCGGGCACCGCATATTTATCCCACTGGCGTGCCTGCCGAAGTACGGCTTCGGCCTGCACACGCAGGGTACCGGCCTGGCGGGCTTGGGCAGCGACTCGCGCCCTTGCCTCGCGCGCCTCGAGGATCGCGCGATTCTTGATGGCTTCCGCAACCGCGTACGCTTCCCATT
>SKZG01000047.1 GCA_007127495.1 Planctomycetales bacterium | reverse complement strand
TGGACGACGTGACCAACAACGACAAAGAAGCGTCCGACTTCGGCATCTTGGAACTGGCCCCTGGCACGCAATGGGTGCAAATCGACCTCGGACGGCGCGCGACGATCTTCGCCGTGCTCGTCTGGCATAACCATGGCGAAGCCCGCGTGTACCGCGACGTTGTCGTGCAGGTGAGCCACTGCCCGGACTTTTTCACGTCCGAAACGGTGTTCAATAACGACTACAACAATACGTCGGGACTGGGCGCCGGTAGCGACCTGGGCTACGTGGAAACCGCCGAGGGCAAGCTGATCGACGCGCGGGGCGTGGAAGGCCGGTACGTCCGGCTCTACTCGCGCGGCAACCATATTGACGCCGGGAACCACTACACCGAGGTGGCCATCTACGGTATACCACTGGAGACGAGTGAGTAATTCAGCTAGTTGCAGGCTGGAGTCGGTCCCCGTAGGATGGACATTCGTGTCCGTCGTTGGCTGACGGGCTGCGGTAGAGACGTACGGGGATGTCCATCCTACGCGGCTGACGGACAGGAATGTCCATCCTTCGATGTGGTAAGCTGATGACACGCATGCCGTCCCTTCGCATCACGTTGGCCGCCGCTGGGGTGCTCGCCATTCTGGCCGGCGGCGCGATGCTGCGCCTTGCCGATCTGCCCAACCGGACCATGCACTGCGATGAAGCGGTCCACGGCATCAAGTTCGGCCAACTGCTGGAAGACGCGACCTACATTTACGATCCTCACGAGTATCACGGCCCCGCCCTGAACTATCTGACGCTACCCATCGCGCGGGCGACGGGCGCGGCCGAGGTAACCGAGGTGACGGAAACGCAACTCCGGCTGGTGCCTGCCTTGTTCGGGATCCTGCTGGTGGGGCTCCCGTGGCTGCTCCGGCGCGAGATGGGCCCGGAGGCCTTGCTGAGCGCCGCAGCGCTGACGGCCCTTTCGCCCGCCATGGTCTTCTTCAGCCGCTACTACATCCAGGAAATGCTTCTGGTTGCGTTCACCCTGCTGGCCATCGTCGCGATGTGGCGTTGGGCAGGCATGTTCGCAGCCGCCGACGGAGCGGCCGGGGACCTGGAACCGGCGGAGGCAGGCCGGGCACGGTTTCTGCGCGCCGTCGCGTGGCTGGTCGTGCTCGGCGCGGCCATTGGTTTGATGCACGCGACCAAGGAAACGTGCGTACTCGCGCTCGCGGCCATGGTGCCGGCGGCCGCTGTTACGTTGCCCGGCCTGTGGACCAACGGAAAACGCCTCGCGCTTTCCGTGCTGCTGGTCGTGCTGCTGGCCGCGGGCGTGTCGGCCTTGTTGTTTTCCTCCTTTGGCGGGAACCCGGGCGGCATTGTCGATTCCTACGCCACCTACGTCCACTATCTCGGTCAGGCGTCGGGCGAGGGGAGCGCCGGCCGGCACGTGCAGCCATGGCATTACTACTTCCACAACCTGTTCTGGTGGCCCGCTGGTGAAGGCGGTTTCTGGTCGGAAGGACTGATCGCCGCTCTGGCACTAGGAGGACTAGCCGCGTCGGTTACGGACAAGAGCCTGGACGATCGCAGCCGGCGCTTCGCCCGCTTCCTGGCAATTTACACGCTCCTGCTGGCACTGATCTATTCGGCGATCCCATACAAGACACCTTGGTGTTCGCTCAGCTTCCTGAGCGGCATGATCCTGCTGGCCGGCATCGGCGCAGGGTCCATATTCCGGTTGCTGCCGGGCCTCGGGTTGAAGAGCGCGGCCGGCGTAGTGCTCGCAGTTCTTGCCGCGCACTTGGGGTGGCAGGCATACCAGGCGAGTTTCGTCCACTTTGAGCATCCGCGCAATCCCTACGTGTACGCGCACACAACCGGCGACGTACCCGCGCTGGTTGCGAAGATCCGGCAGATCGCCGCACACCACGCTGACGCGACCGCCATGCATGTGCAGGCGATCGGCCCGGATCACGATTACTGGCCGTTGCCCTGGTACTTGCGGGACTTTTCCAGAGTCGCCTGGCTCGATACGATTCCCGAGGGTCCTCCGGCGCCCGTGGTGATTACCCAACCCGAACTGGAGGAACTGCTGCTTCGGTATCTTTACGTGACGCAACCTCCCGGGCACCGGAACCTGTACGTACCGCTGGTTCCGCCCAACGGCGGCGAGGAATGGATGCTTCGCCCCAACGTTCCGCTTCGCGCGTACGTGCAGCTCCGCCTGTGGGAAACCCACCAGGGTGCGCGCGAACGGTGAAGCGACTCTTCTTCTCCGCCGCCGGCCGGTCGGTTATACTAACCTTGGAGTTCTATACCGCCGCCCGGTAAGGGGGACCAATCCCCGGCCGGCCCGTGAAACGTTATCTATCGCCGGATGCGCCAAGAAAGCACTATGCCGCACGCTGACTACACCGCCGCCGATTTCCATCGAAATCCGTTGATGTTCTACTACGAGGTCACCCTCGCCTGCGACCTGGTGTGCAAGCACTGCCGGGCGTCGGCCCAGGAAGGCGCCCACCCCGCGGAACTGACGCATGAGCAGGCGCGGGCGTTGATCGACCAGGTGGCCTCCTTTCCACGGCCGCCGATGATGGTGTTCACCGGCGGCGACCCCTTGAAGCGCGCCGACCTGTTCGACCTGTTGCGGTACGCGGTAGGGCGGGGCATTCAGCCGGCGCTCACCCCGTCGGCCACGCCGCTGGCGACCATGGAAGCGTTCCGCCGGGCCCGCGAGGCCGGCGTGCGCGGGCTGGGTATCAGCCTCGACGGTGCCGACGCGGCGACACACGACGCCTTCCGCGGCTTCGACGGCAGTTTCGCCCGCACGCTCGATATGCTCGAAAACGCCCGAGCTTTGAACATGGCCGTGCAGGTGAACACCACCATCACG